>CALJCU010000125.1 GCA_938023885.1 uncultured Prevotella sp.
AACCCGATAAAAACTATCTCAAGCTTGTCGTGCGCGACAACTGCTTCGATCAGCCCTCCGGCACGGACCACTGGCAGTACCCGCCAATGGCCGACACGTGGGACCTGCCTTACAAGGATGAGCGCTGCGTACAGATAAGATGTTACACGACGTGCGACTCAGTGCGATTCTTCTTCCCGATGTGGAACAATCCGCAACTGCCGTTGAAGACACGTGTGACAAGCGATTATCCCGACCATTGCATTACGGTACAATTGCCGGCCCGTCACGGAAAGGTGTTAGCCGTCGGCTATAAAAATGGTATCATCGCAGCCCGCGACTCACTCGTCAACCATGGGGACGTGGCAGACGTGAAACTGAGTATGGAGGGTGCCTCGCAGCTCTACGCTCTGCCACAGGACCTGACACCGGCAAGCGAATGGCAGCATCAGCCCACTGCCACAGTCCTCCGCATCACCCTGACCGATAGCTTGGGCCGTATTCAGGAAATGCAACCAAGAAAGTTCCGGGTGCACGTGGAAGGTCCTCTGCGTCTGCTCGGTGTAGAAACAGGTGATATGCGACGCAAGGAGTCATGGAGAACGACAGAACTACCCACCTATTTCGGCGAAGGATTGGTTCGTGTACAGACAACCTCTCAGAAAGGCACAGGGCGAATCATCGTAAACGTTGAAGGCTTCAACAAACCGTTCGTAAAAAACATTCTGGTAAAATGACACCCCTTAAAACCTCCATAACGAATATATCCCGAATGTTCACGAATCATTCGTGTCCATTCGGGATATTCGTTGGAATAGATCAAACTTGTTAGAGTGTGGGCATCAGGCCCACACATACGAGAAGATGTCAATATCCAGGATTCTGATCCTTTGTCTCATCGAGCGCACTGTTGGCATCGAAGGCGGCCTGAGGAATAGGACGGAGGAGTTTCTCTCCGATAGCCTTTGCCGCCGTCCCCTCCAGGTCGTGATTATAGAGGTTGTTGTGCTCCACCAACTTCTTCGTACGGCGGAGATCCATCCAACGGGGACTATTACCGAAGAGCTCACAGGCGCGCTCCTTCAGAATGGCGTCAATGTCGACAGTCGTAGCATCAGCCAGACCGGCACGCTCACGGACGACATTAAGACGGTTAAGAGCCTCGGAAGTGTTGCCATCCTCAAGATAAGCCTCAGCGGCAACGAGATACATCTCCGGAAGGGTGATGACATGAATATCACGATAGTCCGTACTCGACTGATTGGAAGCCGTCTGAGCGTCATCGAACTTCTTACAGCAGTTGCTGCCGAAAACAGAGGTGACGGCATCCCAGTAGCTCATGGCCTTACCGTTCATCTCCTGCGGCTCCAACGTCTTCTCATCCATCGGAATGACATAGGTGTTCTTACGATTCTGCGGATCCACTGCACGCCATGCGGCGACATCAGCATCTGTCTCATACCACGCACGGTAGTAGCGCTGTACGGGATAGCCTTTCAGACTCTCACCGTTCTTATACCAGGTCCAGTAGCCCGTGCCGGTCTTGTTGCCCTTGGCAACATCGGGCAGTTCCTTCATGAAAGTCACATCATAACGCACATCACCTTTCTCAAAGCAGTGGAGGGCATAGAGAGTCGGCACGTAGGAAGAGACCGTGGCCTTGACGGGATCCTCGGCTCCACCGAGATAGTTACAGAAATAGGAGCTCCAGCTGTGGCCACCCGTCGTGGTATTCGTGGCCGATGCGAGGTCATATTCTACATCCCAGAGGAACTCGGCATTGTCATCACCACTGCCGTCAGCCTTCCACAGTTTGGCAAAGGGAGTCGTCAGCTTACGGCCGGCGATGACGTCATCAGCATACTGTGCAGCCTTTGTGAAATAATCCTTCTTTCCGAGATCCCAGGCAGCCGAGAGATAAGTCTTGGCGAGAAGACCTTTGGCAGCCTCCATACTCACGCGACCGCCACCCTTCGTGGCCGTAGAAGCCTCGAGGCGGTTATCCTTCACCACTCTTTCCAGCTCGGAGATGATATAGTCGTACACATCCCCGGCCGAACTCTTGGCATAGCCGTCATCTGCACTCGTGAGGAAATCCTTGATGACAGGCACGCCGCCATAATCGTTGACAAGGATATAGTAGAAGTTGCAGGCAATGACACGGGCCTCATCACAACGCTTGTTGCGCATGGCATCATCCATGGCCGTATTCTTTGCAGCATAGGCGCGGACGGCATTGGCGGCACGGATGCCGGCATAGCAGGTCTTATAGAGCGCGGCATTATAGCTGTTCTCCGGGTTCAGCGTCTCATAGAGCTGGTAACTGTCCTCGATCTTGTTGCGTGCTGTGGCATACATGTCTGTACCGGCATTGAACCACACATTGTAATCAGAGCTCGCATAGATATCGCGCATCTTGCTGTAGGCATCGTTGACAAGTGACTCGAGGCCGCTCTTTGTACCGAACTGCTCTTCATCGGAGACACTCGATCTGTTTTCCGGTGTCAGGAAGTCGCTACATCCGCTGAGCAGTAAGGCGGAAGTCATGAAGAGAGTCGCTATTTTGATCTTGTTCATAAGATTCGTTTTTAAGTTGTTTAAAATTTGAGATTCACACCGAACTGCCAGGTGACAGAGGACGGACCGCCGTTCTGCAGGTTCGCACTGGCCCACTCTGGATCGAAGCCCTTATAGTTTGTGAAGCAGAGGGGATTCAGCACATTGAAATACAGGCGCAGCTGCTGCAGACCGATATGCCGGATGAGATTGCTGTCGAAAGTGTAACCGAGAGTAATGTTCTTTACCTTTGTGAAAGAGGTTCTCTGATACTGCCAGTTCTCACCCTTTGCACTACCCTTGTCGGCGAAATAGCCACCGGCAGAGGCATCACTGTTGTTCGGATAAGGATAACTGCCATAGACGGTCGCCGGATTGGCGATGACATCTCCCGTCGTATGATCGATGACGGGGACCCCCTCCGGTATATAGAAGTCCATGACCATATGGGCATTGCCACGGTCACCGTACTTGGCATATTTCTCGTGGAAATAGCTGCGCGACCACAGACCACTCTTTGTATAGAGCATCACCGTGAAATCCCAGTTTTTATAGACCACCGTCGTGCTCAGACTTCCCGTCCAACGAGGATCCGTGCAACCATAGATCTGCTTATCATTGTCGTCAATCTTGCCATCATCATTCCAGTCGTTGACAGCGACCTGACCCTCATACCATTTATACTTCGAGCCGTACTTCTGGTAGAGCTCCTGCAACGTATAGTGCCTGTCACCATTCATTGTATGCATTGTGACACCCTGGTCGGTGATGACATCAGTATGGGTGTAGTCACGCAGCACATTCAGAGGCTGACCGATAAACCAGTTGTTGGCAACCTCATCAACCTTACCACGGGACAATTCCTTGATCTTGTTCCAGTTGCGGGCGAAATTGATATTCACATCCCAGGAGAAATCCTTCTTACGGAAGATGTTGAAGCCGGCTCCAATCTCAATACCTCTATTCTGAACACTACCGATATTACAGGTCATCGTGCTCTCACCGGTCTCATAAGGAATGGTCTTAGCCATGATCTGGCCATCAGAGAGACGGTTGTAGAGATCCATCGTGAGGTTGATATGATTCAAGGCGGCGAAGTCGATGCCAAAGTCAAACTCCTTCACCTTCTCCCAGATAAGGCCGGTATTGACGATGCCATTAGGATAATAGCCCTGCACCTCCGTGCCGTCGAGGACGACATAGCTCGGACCGGCGGCGGTATTCATCGTCACATAGTCGCCGACATTGTTGTTGCCGGTGACACCATAGGAGAGACGGAGCTTGAGGTTGTCAAGCCATTTCCGGCTCTTCAGCCAGCTCTCCTCACTCATTCTCCAGGCAACAGCCATGGAGGGGAACCAGCCCCAACGGTGACCGTCGGCGAAACGCGAACTGCCATCAGTACGAAGCGTTGCCGTTGCCATATACTTGCCTTTATAAGCGTAGTTCAGACGGGCAGCGAAGGAGATGAGAGAGTTCTCGGTATAAGAGGATCTGACGGTCCTGTCACCGCTGGCCTTATCGAGGGCATTGTAGCCCAGACGGTCATCGGATATGCCTTTCCCGGCAGCGAGGGCTGTCTCCGTGTTGCTCTTGTAGAGGGAGAAGAGGCCCATGGCACTGATGCTGTGCTCTTTCTCCCTGCCCAAGGCGACATTATAGTCGATCTGGTTATCCCACGTCCAGTCGAAACGGGTCTTCGTATCGATCTCACCATAGTTCGTATGATTACTCTGGTAATACATCGAACCCTGCGGGTTGTCCTCCGTCATACCAGCAGCATAGAAGATACCGTTGCGGCCATGATAGAGGTTAGGCGAGAACGTCGTCGTGAACTGTAGTCCAGGCATGATGTGCGCGCGAAGGTAGATATTACCCAAGACATTGAAATTGCGCTGCTGGTTCTTGTCATTACCGTCATACAGGTCGATAAGCGGATTGACAGTAGACGTGAACTGGGAGCTGGAACCGAAGGGCGCCTTGGCTCCCGGGTTCGTATAGAGCTTACCGTTCTCATCATACGGTGAGACGAAAGGATTGAAATAGAAGGCATTGACATAGGGAGAGAAGGAAGCGTCTGTACAGAAATCCTCCGTCACACTGTAAGCCATATTGAACGACAGGCCCGCCTCGAAGATCTTCGACAGACGGGCATCGAAAGCACCCTTGAGGTTATAACGCGAATAGTCGTTCTCCTTGAAGACATTGCCTTCATCCTGATAACCGACACCCAGACGGTAGTTGACGGTCTCCGTCGATCCTGCCACACTCAGATAGTGGTTCTGCTGAATGGCCGTACGCGTGACATAATCCTTCCAGTCATAACCACTGAAACCGGGATCCATCATCTCCTCA
>CALJCU010000126.1 GCA_938023885.1 uncultured Prevotella sp.
TTATGTATCCAGTGACTACCACATCGCAAGACGTGACGTTCAGTGCCAACGTACTCATAGGCAAGTACGCAGCTCCGCTACTCATCGAAGCTGCAGACAAGATGGAGCAGACAACGCTTCTCAGCACAGGTTGGAACTGGACTTCGTTCTACGCCAAGGCCGACGACATGAGCGTCAGCAGCGTATTTGCAAGTGTTGCCGACGGAGTGGAGACAGTGAAGAGCAAGGACGAGTTTGCCAACTGCGACAATGGCACATGGCATGGCAAGGCATTCGACGTAGACAACCGTTCGATGTATAAGGCGAGAATGTCAAGCGCCAAGGTGCTCAAGCTCATTGGCAGCCATGGCTCGAAGGAAGACCGCACCATCACGGTAATGCCGGGATGGAACTGGATAGCCTACAACAACACGCAGACTGCTTCTGTAGCCGACGCTCTTGCAGGAATGGATCCGCAGGACGGCGACATGATTAAGGGACAGTATGGATTTGCCTTGTTTGACGGCTACGAATGGACAGGCTCGCTGAAGGCTCTCACTCCCGGACAGGGATATATGCTGCAGAGCGCAAGCGCAAACGTACATTCAACTATCCTTCATCGTTGCCGGCCTATGTTCAGAAGAAAGCTGCAGCCCAGCCCAAGCTGTTCACCTTCACTCCTGTAGACCATCACAAGTATCCGAGCAACATGACCATTACAGCTCGCGTAACCATTGACGGCATGGTGCAGCAAGATGCAGAGGTCGGAGTATTCGCAGGCGACGAGTGTCGCACGGCAGAGTTTACAGATGCCGATGGCTATGCTTACTTCACCGTACCGGGCGATGGCAAGTGCACACTGAGATTCATGCTTGCCAAGGACGGACAGACATGGCTTTCGGACGTAACACTCGACTTTGCAGAAGACGCTATATGCGGCTCTTACAAGTTGCCGTTTGAGGTGACATTCGGAAAGACCACGTTCATTGACGGCATCACAGCCGATGACGACACCAACACACGCTGGTACGACCTCAACGGTATGTTGCTGAACGGCAAGCCATCAGTGTCTGGAGTGTATATGCGCAGCACGTACGACGCAAATACGGGACTGACCGTAACAAGAAAAGTAGTGCTGAAATAAAAATCTTATAATGTCTGAACTGTCAGGCAAATAATAAATAACGACAAGGCGTACAACCGAAACCGCACGGATTCAGGTAGTACGCCTTGTTTTTTTATTATTTTGAACTATAGCGTTATTTCTTTTACCCCATTCTTTCTTTATATTATACAGCATTAAGACTAAAAACTATTACCTTTGTTGAGAAATATAACACCAATCATAGGTTTCACATTTCTACGAAACAATATAATACCCAACTAAATGAAAATACTACATACAAGCGATTGGCACCTTGGTCATACGCTTTACAATTACGACCGAACGGAGGAACAGATGGCCATGCTTCTTCAGATGGTTGATATAGTGAGAGAGGAGAAGCCCGATGTGTTCCTGCTTTGTGGGAGGGTAAGCGCCCTTCATCCGCCCATTTAGCCAAGGTAGGGCGTGACAGCCCCAGAAGCTCAGCCGC
>CALJCU010000127.1 GCA_938023885.1 uncultured Prevotella sp.
CAACTGAAAAAAGAAAAAAGTTCTTCGAAAGAAGATTACTTCAATACATTTGTGGATACATTTTATAAACCTTTATAAATAACAAGTAAAATGGCAAACGTAAAAGTAGCTATCAATGGTTTTGGCCGTATCGGCCGTCTGGCTTTCCGTCAGATGTTCGCAGCTCCCGGTTATGAGGTTGTTGCTATAAACGACCTGACCAGCCCTAAGATGCTGGCCCAGCTCCTGAAGTATGACACCACACACGGCGGTTATCAGGGCATCATCGGTGAGAAGCCGGAGCATACAGTTTCTTTCAGCGATACTCCGTTCAATGAGAACGGTAAGGAAGCTGCCGGTTACATCGAGGTTGATGGCAAGAAGATCACCATCTACAAAGAGAAGGATGCAGCTAACCTTCCTTGGGGCGCTCTCGACATCGATGTCGTTCTTGAGTGCACAGGTTTCTATACTTCTAAGGATAAGAGCATGGCCCACGTCAAGGCCGGTGCAAAGAAGGTCGTGATCTCTGCTCCTGCAGGCAACGATCTGAAGACCATCGTCTTCAATGTCAACAACAACACTCTGACCAAGGAAGACCGGATTATCAGTGCAGCTTCTTGCACAACAAACTGCCTCGCTCCTATGGCTAAGGCCCTGAACGACAAGTATCCTATCCAGGCCGGCATCATGCAGACCATCCACGCCTACACAGGCGACCAGATGATCCTCGACGGTCCTCAGCGTAAGGGCAACCTCCGCCGTAGCCGTGCAGGTGCCTGCAACATCACTCCTGCTTCTTCCGGCGCAGCTAAGGCTATCGGTCTTGTTCTCCCTGAGCTGAACGGCAAGCTCATCGGTGCTGCTCAGCGCGTTCCTGTACCTGATGGTTCTACAACACTGCTCTATGCTGTTGTCAAGGGTAAGAACGTTACTGCTGAGAGCGTCAACGCAGCTATGAAGGCTGAGGCTAACGAGAGCTTCGGTTACAACGACGAGGAGATCGTTTCTTCTGATATCCTGGGCATGCGTTACGGCTCACTCTTCGACGCTACTCAGACAATGGTAGTGAAGCTTGACGAAGACACTTACGAGGTCCAGGTTGTCAGCTGGTACGACAATGAGAACTCTTACACTTCTCAGATGGTCCGTACTATCAAGTACTTCGCCGAGCTGAAATAATGCCGCTGATACATATTTCATTGATAATATTTCAATAGATATCTGTGGAGCCGTCCGGTTGCGTACCGGACGGCTTTTCTATTAACCGGAAAGATGAAGAAACTATTGACGATTCTTGGCCCCACAGCCTCAGGAAAAACAGTCCTTGCAGCGCATGTCGCCTATGAACTGGGCGGGGAGATTATCTCTGCCGACTCGCGGCAAGTATACCGCGGCATGGACATTGGTACAGGAAAGGACTTGGACGACTATGTCATCAATGGCCGACAGATTCCCTATCACCTCATCGATATCTGCGATGCGGGTACGAAATACAATCTTTTCCAATATCAGGAAGACTTTCTCAAAGCGTACGAAGATATCGAAAGCCGTGACGTGCAGCCGATACTCTGCGGTGGCACCGGACTGTATATCGAGAGTGTGCTCAAGGGATACAATCTCTCACCTGTTCCACAGAACCAACCGCTGCGTGACAGCCTAAAAGGCAAAAACATTGAAGAACTGACCGATATACTCACCAGACTCAAACAACAGACGGGAAGTAATATGCACAACACTACTGATGTCGACTCCTGTCAGCGCGCTATCCGTGCCATCGAAATTGAGACTTACAACATAGAGCATTCCACGGATAACCGGGCGTTTCCTGCCATTGACAGCATCATCGTCGGCGTGAGCATTGACCGCGAGGCACGAAGAGCCAAGATCACAGACCGGCTGAAAAAACGCCTCGACAACGGTATGGTGGACGAGATACGAGGCATCCTCAGCAAGGGTGTCAAGCCGGAAGATCTAATCTACTATGGCCTTGAATATAAATATGTGACCGAATATGCCATTGGCAAACTCAGTTACGAAGAGATGTTCAGGCAACTGGAGATTGCTATCCACCAGTTTGCCAAGCGCCAGATGACATGGTTCCGAGGCATGGAGCGTCGTGGTGCCACCATCCATTGGATAGACGCCTTACAGCCTATGGAAACAAAAG
>CALJCU010000128.1 GCA_938023885.1 uncultured Prevotella sp.
GGCACGCTCACACAGAACAGGATGCGCGTGAGGGATGTCTGTCTCAACCCGGAAGTAGAGGCTGACAAAGACAAGCAGATGCTGCTCGACACCGCCATGGCGGTGAACTCCACAGCAGAGCTCGACGGTGACAAGGTAGTGGGGAACCCCACAGAGGGCGCACTTCTGCTCTGGCTGAAAGATAAAGGCAACAACTATCTGTCGTTACGTGCCGCTAATCCAGTCCTCAACCAATTGCCGTTCTCCACGGAGCGCAAGTTTATGGCCACAGCCGCAACCGTTGGCGGCCGCACGCTAACCTTTGTCAAAGGTGCACCGGAGATCATCCTCAATCTCTGCGACTGCTGCACGAATAACCGCGAAGCCTGCAAGAAAGTTCTGCTTGACTATCAGCATAAAGCCATGCGCACCCTGGCGTTCGCCTATGGCGAGGGAGACCTCACGGAGGCACTTGCAGAAGGCAAGACAACGAGCCTCTCGCTGCAAGGTATCTGCGCTATCAGTGACCCGGTGCGTGAGGAGGTGCCTGAAGCCGTGAAGGAATGCCGAACGGCAGGTATCCGTGTAAAAATTGTCACAGGTGACACCACAGCCACGGCCCGGGAGATAGCCCGACAGATAGGGATCGAGGGCGGCGAGGCCATCACGGGACCGGAATGGGCGGCACTCTCCGACAAGGATGCTTACAGCCGCTGTGAGGACATCGACGTGATGAGTCGTGCACGGCCCGGTGACAAACAGCGCCTCGTGAAGATGCTGCAGAAGCACGGAGAAGTCGTAGCCGTGACGGGGGATGGCACCAACGATGCACCGGCACTCAACTATGCGCATGTAGGTCTCTCCCTCGGATCCGGTACCTCCGTGGCAAAGCAGGCTTCGGATATCACGATCCTCGACGATTCGTTCTCTTCCATTGCCTCAGCCGTGATGTGGGGCCGCTCACTCTATAAGAACATCCAGCGGTTCCTCTTCTTCCAGCTTGTGGTCAACGTCTCGGCGTTGCTCCTTGTCCTCAGCGGCTCTATAATCGGTACGGAGATGCCGCTCACAGTGACGCAGATCCTGTGGGTCAACCTCATTATGGATACTTTCGCAGCCTTGGCACTGGCCTCTCTGCCTCCTTCCCACGAGGTGATGCGTGACAAGCCGCGGAAAGCCTCCGATTTCATCATCACGAAACCGATGATGCGCGGCATCCTCTCCATGGGTGTGTTCTTCTTCCTCATCATGCTCTTCTTCCTCATCTGGTGTGAGCGGCATGGGACAGGAAGCATCATCGACGTGCATGAACTGACATTGTTCTTCACAACCTTCGTCATGCTGCAGTTCTGGAACCTCTTCAACGCGAAGTGTCTTGGAAGCAGCTACAGTGCTTTCCGTCATTTCTGGCGTGACCGCGGCCTCATCCTGGTGCTTGCACTGATATTCGTCGGTCAGTGGCTCATCGTGACCTTCGGTGGCCGTATGTTCCGTACCCTTCCGCTGAGCTTCACAGAGTGGATGGCCATCATCCTGTCGACGGGCGTGCTCGTGCTCGGAGGCGGAGAGCTGTATAGGCTCGTCAAGAGAATAAGTGTTAGATGATGGAAGATAATGAGGGGGGATAGGTGACGGATGATACAACAATAAGAACGATTAATGTTAGATGATAACCATATCTTTAAGACTTTGAACGGCGACTCTCGACCTTGCGTGGCAACGATCGGGTTCTTCGACGGTGTGCACCGCGGCCATCAGTTTCTGATAGCCAATGTCATGGAGGAGGCACGCAAGGCGGATCTAAAGTCATTGGTGATCACCTTCGATCGCCATCCACGGCAAGTGCTCAGTCAGAACTATCAGCCGCGCTTGCTGACGACCCTCGACCGAAAACTGCAGATGCTCTCACTCACAGGTGTGGACAACGTAGCCGTGCTCCACTTCACCAAGGAGATGGCAACGCTTTCTGCCAAAGACTTCATGCAACAGATCCTCCATGACCGGCTCAACGTGCGCGAGCTCATCACCGGCTACGACAACCGCTTCGGGCACAACCGTGCCGAAAGCTTCGATGACTACGTCGACTACGGCAAGGAGATGGGCATTAAGGTCCTGCAGTCCGCACCCTTCTCCTTAGGCGGTATCAAGGTCAGTTCCTCGCTCATTCGCTCTTTCCTTGAAGGCGGCGAGGTGGAGATGGCGGCTCACTGTCTCGGTAGACCCTACGGGCTCTCCGGCACGGTCGTCAAAGGATTTCAGCAAGGCCGTAAGCTCGGGTTCCCCACAGCGAACCTCGACACAGAAGACAGTGGTCTGCTCATTCCCAAAGGTGGGGTCTATGCTGTGAAGGCTTCAGTGGACGACCATCAGCGGCTCATGCCCGCGATGATGGATATCGGCACACGACCGACCTACGGAGGGACGAAACTCTCCCTGGAGGTAAACATCCTCAACTTCCACGGATACCTTTATGGCAAACCACTTAGCGTACAGTTCGTCAAACGGGTACGGGACGACATAAAGTTCAATTCCATCGAAGCCCTCGCCGCACAGATACAAAAAGATAAAGAGGCGATAGTAAAGATATTCAAAGCAGAAGATGTCATATAAAGTGAAGATGTCATATAAAATGAAAGAAGTTCAATAAACAGAAAATTTCAGCACATGAATAAGACCTTAAAAGATATTCTCGACATCCTCTGGTATGTCGTCGTCTTCCTTCTATTACAGTTAGTGTTCGGTGCCATCCTCGGAGCCTTCAAACTTTCTTTGGCGAACTCAACCATCATCACCACGGTGCTCAGCAGCACCACAACCATCTTCATCTTCCTCAAATTTCAATGGACGCCAGTATCACGTTCCTGGATGCGGACCCGGCCCTGGATGGTTTTCACATGGGCTTTCCTCCTCTCTCTCGGCACCATCATACCTTCCGAGCGACTGGTTGAACTCCTTCAAATGAAGATGCCGGAGCAGATGGCGAAGATGTTTGAGGATATAATGAAAAAGCCCGTTGGCTATATCGTCATCGGCATCCTTGCACCGTTCGCTGAAGAGGTGGTCTTCCGCGGCGCTATCCTGCGCAAGCTCCTCGGCATGATGGGAGAGAGATGGCACTGGATAGCCATCGCCGTCTCTGCTGCTATCTTCGGCTTAGTCCATCTCAATGTGCCGCAGGGCATCCACGCGTTCCTCATCGGCCTGCTCCTCGGCTGGATGTACTATCGCACACGTTCCATCCTTCCCGGCATTCTCTTCCATTGGGTGAACAACAGTGTGGCGTTCATTATGTTCAACCTCATGCCGCAGATGGCTGACGGAAAGCTCATCGACCTCTTCCATGGAAACGCTCGCATGGTGACGCTCTCCGTCATCTTCTCCTTTTTCATCCTCATCCCCAGCATCTACCAGCTCAACATCCGGATGAAGAGGGCGAAATAGTACGGAGTGGTCATCTATAAGCGGAGCAACGGCAAGTGATTATCCGCATCGGCTCTTCACGACCATGACAAGCTGTTCTGCAAGGCAATGGCGAAAGACAAGAAGTACAGACTGACCATCGTCTGTCGAACGACGGAAGATCGCGCGACGAACGACAAAAGACTGGCCGTCGTACGTCAGAAGATCGGATGACGTACGACGGCCGATGAAATATTAGCGTAAGAGAGGCGACCATTAAGCGTAGGGGCGGCGACGATTAAGCGCCAGCCTTTGCTGCCAACGGTGCAGCCTGCGTATAGACACGTGTAGCAAGATCCTTGTCAAGCGTGTAAAGGCCATAGCCGTTACCGTTGATCATCTTCAGGTTGTCGATGATGTTCTTGTCATTCTCCTCTTCCTCCACCTGCTCATCGACGAACCACTTCAGCATGCTCTGTGTGGCGAAGTCCTTCTCCTCCGTGGCAAGGGCATAGAGGTTATTGATGAGCGATGTCACCTTCTGCTCGTGAGCCAACGCATTCTCAAAGAGATCGAGGGGTGACTTCCACTCAGTAGGTACCCCGTCGATAGGCTTCAGCATCACGCGGCCGTCACGCTGTACGACATAGTTGAAGAAGATCTTCATGTGGTCCATCTCCTCCTGATACTGGATATCAAACCAATGACCGATGCCCGGCACGTTGTTGGCACTGGCCCAAGCCGACATGGAGAGATAAAGATAAGCTGACCATAACTCAGCATTGATTTGGGCGTTGATAGCGTCCTCTACTTTCTTGTTCAACATAGTAGTATAATATTAAAAAATCTATTTCGACAGTTAGGCCGGATACATCGACCGAATGCAAAGATAAGGAAAAAGTTGGTTACAGCAATGATTTCCACTAAATATTTTTTCAACATTACACCTTATTATATTGATGTAACCACACAACCAAATTCGATATTACAAATAAGGGTTTTTTCTCTTGTGGTGCGACAACGCTTATAGGGTTAATTTGGGCAAAGAGGGGGGCGAATATACCCGTTGCATGCCCGAACAATAATACACGATTGGTACGGTTTCTGTGCTGTGAATTTGCCAATTTGATTATTATTGTTTACTTATGTGAAGAAACGCCTGCAGCTCACGGAAAGGCTGACCTCATCATCCTGAAAGGACTCGTGTGAACAGCTCTGTTCTCCTATTCCGACATGCAAAAAGTCACGTCCATCTATCACCCCACAAAGTCACAGATCGTCAAAACCAATGGAGAGGCAAACCGAAGCTCCTATTTCAGCAATAAGAAAGTGTCTGAGACCTATGGCAACTATCAAGCGACGATATCCGATATGCACCGCCTCGGGGTCATGGCTGATTACTCATGGGAAGAATCCAGCCGCAAGGATGGGTTTGGGCTGACAGTGAAAGATTTCTACAACGATGCATTGAAATACTACGACCTCTCCTACGCCGACAAGTTAGCCTCCAGGCAACGCTCCGCCGTGACGGTTCGTCTGCATTCGGTAAGAACAACCAAAGGACCACCTTCCCTCTCATTGAGTGCCTCATGGCGACTGAGCGAGGAAGACTTTATCCGAAACCTCAACCTCTTCGACACCATCCGTGCGCAGGGCAACAGAATGACCCACATCTCGCAGGGAAGAAACGTGCTAAGCAAATGTCTCACCGACCAGAAATACGGCGACGTGAACTCGCAGACTCCTTCTGACCGATGGATAAAGAATGGCACCTACCTGCGCCTCGCTACGCTCACCCTCGCCTACGACTTCGGAAAGATCGACGAGAACACAGAACCACCATGAGCTTCGAATGATCATGGAAACAATAAAATATCTGCTTGCTTCGGCACTTGTTGCCCTGGCGGCAGCCTCCTGCACCGACCTCGATGTCGATGTCTAGTCAAAGCTGACCCAGTATCCCACAGAGTCGGAGATGGCCCTGGAAGGCAAGATGGCGGATGCCTACTATGCCTTCCGCAAACAGATTGGCAACAACTTCAACCGCTATCAGACCTTCTCCTCCGACGAGGCTACAGGACTAAGCCTCGACGGCGACTACTACGACGCTGTCGAAAACATCAATCCCACGCTGCATACCTTCCAAGCCAGCGACGCACCGCTCAACTGGTGGAGCGACCTGGCCGGAGGCATCACGAAGTGCAACAAGCTTATCAGCGAGCTGTCAGCTTCAGACAATGCTACGGCGGATGAAGGTCTGAGGTCTTAGCTCTCAGCTGCAAACTTCTTCCTAAATTCGATGGGAGTCATGCCTTTACGAGCCTTGAACTGCCGGGAGAGATTTTTGGGATCATCTATTCCCACCATCATGGCCAGATCTTCTATGGATTCGTCTGTTGTCAACAGCATTTTGGAAAGACGTTCCATGCGCAGGGTGACTATATAATTGTGGGGTGTGGTATTGGTCTCCTCACGGAATTTGAGTTCAAACAGGCGGCGCGACATAGGAATCTGACGTAGAATGTCGTGCACTGTCATGCGATGAGCGAGATGGGTGTGGATGTAGATCAGTGCTTTCCGGATATAGGGGTTGTGCGCCGCAAAATAATCGGTGGAGCTACGTTCCACGATACCGACGTAATGAACGTAGATATCACTGATCCGACTGAGGTGTTCATTCTTCATTTGATGTATAGCTTTGCCTGTTTCATACCCTGCACGCTCAACATCCATCGTTATGCTGGACAGTTCAGGATATGTTATTTGGCAGGCAATTTCATCGTTGTCCACACCCAGTACGCAAATGTCCATAGGAATATTGAGCTTGATGGCATTACATTGCTCCACTATCTTGCTGGCCATCGTGTCATCAGCCGCAAAGAGTGCAGTAGAGCGTGGTAATGTCAGCAGCCAGTCTGCCAGCCTCTCTGACCTGTAGTGCCAGTGTTCTTCTATGCTTTGCATGCGATAGTCCCTAAGATGGAGGGCATGCCCATTTTCAAAGAGATAATCCCTGAAACCCTCGAAGCGCTCGTCACTCCACACCACATGATCGTAGCCATAGAAGGCAAAGTTGCGAAACCCTTTTGACAGGTAGAATACGGCGGCTTTCCTTCCTGCCAGCCTGTAATCTGAGGTGATATTGGTAATAGTGTCGAAGCGTTGCTTATAATCCTGAGCGATAACAATGATGCCAGCTTTCTGGAACAGGCTTACCTCATCACTGGGCTCAAATTGCCCGATAATAGCATCAGCCTGCCAGCGTTTAGCCCATTCTACAACACCCCTAATACCATTAGTTCGCTTATATTCGGGAGGCATTTTACAGATACTCCATGGCTCTGTTTCGCGCGAATAACGCAGTATTCCACGCAAAAGCCTTGAGGCATACTGCTCAGTAAAGTCGGTCATGATAATAAGTCGTATCATAAGTAGTATCGTCGAGAGTGTTAAGAGTCTTAGGAGTCTTAGTGATGTTATAGCCGTTTATCATCTGTTTTGGTTTGCTTACCGCTTAAACACTTGCCTCATTGACTGTCCCCGCCAGCACTGAGGCACCTTAAGTCCAAAGATATCAGCAATGGTTGCAGCCGTGTCAAACTGAATCATGGTTTCAGTAAATTCGCCTGTCGACTTAACATTCTTGCCACAAATGATAAACGGTTCCTCCAGTTCGGCAAGCGATTTCCCGCCATGGCGCGTCCCCACACCACCATGGTCAGCGGTGACGATAATGATGGTGTCGTCATAGATGCCAGCATCCTTCAATGCCTGAATAATGCGCCCGATGTATCCGTCTACGCGGGTCAGCGTTTCATAGTAGGCAGGAGTGTCGTGGCCCATGGCATGGCCAGTGTGATCTATTTGGTCATAGATGACGGCCAGCAGGTTGGGCTTGTGCGCTTTTATGTAAGCCTCTGTCATACGGCAAAGTTGCTCGTTATCTTTCTCGTAGTTGGAAGCCACAGCCTCGTAGTTGACCGATAATGTGTCGACTAAGTATCTAATGCCTTCCCACTCGGCAAGGCAGCCGATGACAGCCTTGGGACATTGGCGGCGCAGTTCATAGAATATCGTAGGAAACATACCATGCTCGTTGGTCACCATGGAAGGAATCTCGGGCACACGTGAGTTCCATGTGGTATAACCATGCATTTCAGGAGTGGCTCCACTGAACATGGTGTACCAGTTTACGGCTGATTCGGATGGCAGCACGCTGCGTTTCCTGAGAGTGTAACAGCCTTCTTTCATCAGTTTCCTGATATGTGGTATATTCTCCGCCTTAGTCACACTATAGGATCCCCAGCCGTCCAATCCGATGAGCACTACATGGTTGGCTTTCCATCTGGCAGAAGCTGGCAGACAAACGATGAGGGTCAGAAATAAGGAAAACAGGCTCTTTTTCATGATGATCTGTTTCATGCTAAATTGTTTCATGATGTATTGTCTTTGAATGTTTGCTAACAATGAACGTTACATAGAATGGAAGCACCAAGAAGATTGCAGTTAACCAGGTCCGAGAATAGTATCTTGATTTGCTCAAGTTCCTTGGTATAGGGAAAGGCCTCTGCCATAGAAGTCATCATTGCGTCTTTGAAATAAGCAGCCCCACCCGCTATTCCACCACCTATGACGATGGCCTCAGGATCGTAGGCAAAGAGAACAGCCTGCATGAGCTTGCCCAGATGGTAACCGAATTCTTTCCAAATGAGCAGTGCGCCAGGGTCACCATCAGCCGCGCTCCGTGAGATGTGCTCGGCATCAACTCCTTTACTTTTCATCCAATGAGATGAGCAATAGTATTCATAGTTGGCATTGAGGTAAGGCAGACAGCCTATTTCTCCTGCACCAGTATTAATGCCACGGTACAAGTTGCCGTCAATAAACACTCCTGCCCCCACACCCGTACCTATCGTAATGCCTACAAAGTCCT
Organism: uncultured Prevotella sp.; assembly: GCA_938023885.1. GTDB lineage: Bacteria > Bacteroidota > Bacteroidia > Bacteroidales > Bacteroidaceae > Prevotella. The sequence continues at coordinate 8,312 of CALJCU010000128.1, forward strand.
GATACGGGCGTCCAGCACCAAAGTTCTTCTCGCCAAGTACATAACAGTTTACATCGTTGTCCACTTCTGTATGTACGTGGAAGCGTGCTTCCATCAGGTCTTTCAAAGGTACGAAGTCCCACGAGGGAATGTTTTGCACATTGTAGACGATGCCCCTGTCATGGTCAACAACAGATGGCACACCGATACCGATTCCTTCAACATTGGGTGTAAACACCTTTTTTACGAGGTTGTAAAGTTGGTCGATACACTCCTCTTTTGTTCCGGCTGCATGACAGATCTCGACAACCTTTTGCTCAATGATACCATTGGTTATCCGTGCCACTCTTACATTGGTTCCGCCGAGGTCTATTGCTATTGAGGTAAACATGGGAAATATACAGTTTGTTTCATAGTTCAGTGATTAACGGGAATACGCATGTGCATTGTCGGCTGAGCCACTCTATAGTTTCCGTCAGGACCATTGAAGAGACAGTTCTCGATGGTGACCTCCTTGCCTTTGATAGTGACAACAACAAACGAAGGAGAGCCATCATGATCTTTCCATCCGTTGTTGACCTGCATCACGGGGAACCCTCTGAAATACTGCATGGAGGCAGTATGGGTATGTCCCACAAAGAAACCTGCGAGCTGATACTGCCCAAGCAACTTGAGAAGTCTCTCTCTGTTTTTCTCCGGCCACCAGTCCAAAGCCCATTCATCCACTCCATAATGCTGAATGTAGACAACGGGCGTTCCGTCTGACGCATATTTCTTCAGGTCGGACTCAAGCCAGATAAAATTGTCCTCACAATAGGATGTCTCGCCTGCGCTGAGCTGGGAGTCGATAAAATGCACCCCACCAAGATTGAAGGAATAGCTACGGCTTGATGGATGAATATTTAGGATCTTTCCATCCCTTTGGTACATTTTAAGCACAGAGTCCATATATTGGATGTTACACTCGTTGCCACTGCGGTCTTTGAGGGGTCGGCCATTTACCGGTGCTATATCGTGGTTGCCGAAGGTGGGATAAGTGTCATAGTGTATAGTCTTATCTCCTTTTCCTTTGTCATAACGCTGCCGAAAAAGATTGATAATTTTCGGGTCAGCCTTATCACACATGTCACCTGCCATGATGACGGCATCCAGACCGCCTCTGTCCTCGCCTATCTTATTGATAGCCCTCACCTCAAAATAGGCATCGCTCTCAGGAGGCATGTCAAAGTGAGTATCTGACACGACAGCAAACCGGCATGACACCTTGATTGCCTCTTTCTGAGCCATCGACATAAGTGGGCATAGAATCAGGATAAGAAAAGAAAAAATCCTCATAAGCTTGTATAGTTCAAATAGTCTGTGTACCTTCTTTTATCTGTCTAACCTCTTTTTGGTCATTCCACATTAAGTTTACCTGGAACGGGACATTGGTTCTAATGGTGACACGGGGTTTGTCCGACTTAGAAGCACGCTTTGCCACCTTGATGTCAACGATGCCATCCTTTCCATAAGGATAGCGGCTGATGCCATAACTGTCAGTAAGATTGACATCGATAGTGATGATGTTCTCCTCGACGTTTGCCCTGATGCCGAAAATGTATTCTATCAACTCGGCAATAGGTGGCAATCCTGTCCAGCCCACAAAGTCCTTACGAGCCATAAAGCCAGGGTCGGTGCTCTCGGGTGCATAATATTCCCAGAAAGTTCCGGTTTTCTCAAAGACCTTCATCACGTTGTAGTAATGGTTCAGCGTAATATCCCATGCCAACCGCCGGTAACCTTTATCTACGAGTCCGGAAATCACCATATAATTTGTACCAGGCCATACGCCACCAACCCAATAACGACCGTTGGCCTTGTATTTTGGATGACTGTAGGACAGCGATGGAACCCGATGGGGGCGGTTGAACTTCGTCGTGTCCTTTAGATGGCTGACCAGACGGTCGAGCCTGTTTTTGGAAAGCACGTCGGTATGCAGTGCCCAATAGGCATAGATGCCTTGAGTAGTACTCAGACTGTCGTTCTCGAACTGGTCGTAAAGGAAACCGTCCTTTTCGCTCCACATGTTCTTGTTGATATAGCTGGTGAGATTCTTGATGTCGTCCTCAAACTCTTCTATCTCTTGCCAGCGTTCCAGATAGAATCCCATCTTGAGCAATATTCGGGCAACCATAATTTGTTGCAAGCACGCGTCAAGCCAAATCATGTGACCATTGCTGTAGATAATGTTGTAACCCTCGGGCACCCGAGGCATATTGTCCATGCCTGTTCCCCATCCACAGCTCCAGTATGTGCCATTTCGCCACGTGCGATTAAGCTTTAGCCATTTATAATAGGCTGCAAGCACTGGAAACACTTTGTTCAACCGTGCATCATCGCCAAACTGTGTGTAATACAGCCATTCCGACCACGGTAACAAATTAGGTCCCGTACTCGTCGGGTCATAGCGGCCAAAGCAGTCGCTGCCGTCAGCACGTATCTCCCGACAGATGAATCCATCGGGATGCTGCTTGGCGTAAAAGTTGTCAAGGGTTTGCTGAAAAGGGAAGAAATTGCGTCCGTATCGGCAGAACATCGTAATGAACGAATCGTCCCACATAAAAATATTCCCGTTGTAAGCAGGAGCAATATAGCTTGAGACGAAGCCAGAATTATCCCGAGGCTGACAAATGTTCTTAATTCCTATCTGCCATGCCTTCCAGTACATGTCAATCTCTTTCTGATGCCCATCCCAGTAAGGCACTGGCAAGACCTTCATGGCCTGTTCAAACGTACCGGGCCTGGTTTTTACCTGTTTGGCGGTACGGAATGAGTTGTCAGCTACAAGCGTCTGCATGATATAGGTGTTCTTATAAGGCAACTTGTAAAGCGGCGAGCCCGATGAGATGAGATTTTGTGCAAAGGCTGAACACGTCAATCTTATAGCCAGTAAGCTAAATGCAGTTTTGCGAATAATCATATTTTGTTTATTACCAATTGAATATCAGAGTGAATCTCTTTACATTCCGTGTTAAAACATTTCGTGTTAGAGCTTCATCAGCTTCTTGATTTTCCAAAAAATATCGGTATTGCTCATAAAACCACAGAACTCCTTGGCGCCTGGTCCAAAAGCATAGACTGGCACCATGGTGCCGGAATGATCCTGTGTAGAGAAATTAGCTTTGACGATACCCTTGTTCATGTCTCCTCCAAGCACGGTGAGACCACCCGTTTCGTGATCGGCTGTTACTACGACAAGTGTTTGCCCGTCCAAGGCAGCCCACTCCATTACCTTTCCAACGGTCTGGTCAAAGTCAAGCGTTTCTTTCATCAGCATGCCGAGCTGGTTGAAGTGACCATAGTCGTCAAGCTGAGAACCTTCAACCATCATGGAAAGAATATGCTTTGCAAGTGAAAAAGAATGCAAAGGTATTAGCTGACGAGCTTATTGGACGTGGATTTGGTATCATAAGTGGTGGTACAGATAACCACTCAATGTTGGTAGACCTTCGTTCTAAATATCCTGATTTAACAGGAAAGG
>CALJCU010000129.1 GCA_938023885.1 uncultured Prevotella sp.
ATATTTTATCAGTCCTTTCCCCGGATCAGCTATATAGAATTTTTTCCCTTTCCTGGTCTTGTAAAGAACAACGAAGTGTTTCTGGTTCCAATGGAGGATACAAGGCAAAGGCGCCTTGGATAAAGTTCCTATATCGGCTCTTGCACATACGGTGTGAAATCCTAATTTGTTCGCAGCTTCATTGATACTCAGCAAAGACACACCTTCGACAGTGGCAAAGCATAGCCTTGACAAAAAGTCGGATGTATACTTCCTGCCATGAAACTCACATATCATCTGCAAGCATGCTATGCCACAAAGCATGGAGTCATGCTGTACTAAGCAACGAAAATGCGCCATTTCACAAGCTCTTCACGATACACCTCTTGACATGATTGCCTATAGTCGCTTTATCTCATCACCTAAGGAGTTCTTACCACGATACTTTGTGCTCTTGGAGTTGAGTCTGTACGTCACATTGGATGAATAATTCCACAGATGATAGTCCTCTGTCTGAGTCAAATCGACACGATTAATCTTCAGATGCTCCCTGAACTTCATTCCCCGGAAAAGATCGTCGCCTTGCAGGCTGATGGTCAGTTTGTCGTTGAAGAACGTCTTTTGCAGCGTCAGGTTGAAATTATGGAACGGCAGGAGCTTTACAAAACCCTGATTTCCGCCGGCATTGAGATAGAGATACGAAGAGATCATATAATTGTGCGGCATACTTAGGTGCTGGCTCAACACACAGTAAAGCAGAGCCCTGTCATGTCGAATCTGCTGCCCCATATACTCAGTCTTATAGAACGGTTGGTCAAGTCCGAGCGTCAAAGACGGGGACCAACATCCGAAACGCTTCTGTAAGTTTAACATGAAAGTTAGATTCTGAATATTGTCAACATTGTGGTAGGTAGAAAGGATGATATTGTCCTTACCATTGTTTTCAAAATCAACTTCTATAAAGTCTTTTTTATACGTATAGCCGGCAGACAAGGTAATAAACTTATAATTGCTATTCCATTGGGCCTGGTAAATGCGGGTAGGCTTCAGCTGCGGGTTACCATTCTGATACATGAACTCATTAGAATAGTAATCCGAATTACTCATCTGCCTGAAAGTAGGCCTTACGATCTGGGAAGAAAAAGACAGACTGTTACTCCAGCCGTCCTTGCTATAGGACGCACTAAAAGAAGGAAACCAGTTTCTGAAGTCATTACGAGTCTTATTCTGATTAGTTAGATCATTGTATTTATAGATATAGTCTTCATACCTTACCCCGGCTTTCGTGGCAAGAGCCCCGAAAGTCTTGCTGAGTTCCAGATAGGCGCTGTATCTGTATTCCTGTGACTTATAAGAAGAATTGCCTATGTTTTGAGAAGAGATATTGACATATCCTGTTGACTTGGTATAGGATACGTCTCCTCCCAAAGATAAACTGAAAGTCTTGTCTATTTTCTGTGTATAATCTATTTTTAACGAGGACATATCCTGCTTGCCGTTACCAACACTGACTGTGTTGATGTCCTTGCCGTTATCTACATATTCGTTCGTGTCCTGGTTATAATCATTGTTGTTGTGGATATAATCAGCATACGAGCTTAATGTATAATGGTTCTTGTCTAAAATATAGAAAGCATTCAGATGATGGTAAGTGACCTTATTGCTGTAGTTGTGTGCCACCTGGGACTCCTGAACTTGCTTTCCATTCAATGCATAGTTGAGAATCTCATTCCTATGCTCAGAATCCTTGTATGTATTTCCATTCCACGAGAAGCCTATTGAGTTACACGTATCTATCGTGTAATCCATGCTGAGCGAAAAAGTAAGTTTAGGATCCGAAGCACGGCCCCACTGCTTCATGTCATAACGGTGGATGTCTCCTCCTGAATTTAATTCATGAACGGAAGGCTGAGTGACCTTAGTACGATAATTCTCATAATCATAGCTTGCCGTAATGTTCAGATTCTTGAGTTGGTAGCCTAAGCGTGTGCTCTGGCCATACGATGTTTGTTCATTCTGACTGACCTTGCCTCGCGCCAACAAGGATGGCCCCTCCGTGTTATGGATGGTCGTTATCTTGATGACAGATCGTCCGTTGGCTCTATATTTAGCACCTGGGGATGCGATAAACTCTATCTGTTTGATATCCGAAGGAGTGAGCCGATCCAACTCATCGTTCGACTTAATCTCCCTGTTATTGATAAAAAAGATAGGAGTACCTTTACCGAAAGTCTCAATCTCTCCTTTCTTGCCTTTTACGACACCAGGAATCTGCAAAAGCAAATCGGAGACAGAAGTGATTTTCGATAGGATCGTACCTTGCACCTGTGTCGTCAGGGCATTCCCCTTTTGGCGAAACACAGGAAGGTTACCTTTTACTGTCACCTCCGAAAGAAGAATATCGTTTTTCTGGAGTGTAACATTGATCAAGGAATCGTCTACTGTTTTGCTCAAGTTCACAAAGGCATCTTTATAGCCTACATATGAAACCTTCAAGATAGCCTGATTCTTGGCTTTAGCTACTTTAAACTCTCCCTTGTCGTTTGTAATCGTTCCGGATATAAAAGTAGAGTCGGATGACATTAAAACAACATTGGCGAATTCTACTCCGTTTCCA
>CALJCU010000130.1 GCA_938023885.1 uncultured Prevotella sp.
GGCTTGTGGAGGAGTCGTCGGAAAACAAGTCGAAGAGCGAGACCTTCATCCGCCGCTTCTCGCGTATCTATACACCGATTGTCGTCTTCCTCGCCATTGCCGTGGCTTTTATCCCGCCATTCTTCTATGACAGTTATGAGCGTGGCCTCGTGACGTGGGTCTACCGTGCGCTGAGTTTCCTCGTAGTGAGTTGTCCGTGCGCACTGGTTATCTCTGTCCCGTTGAGTTTCTTCGGAGGTATCGGTGGCGCCTCGCGTAAGGGCATTCTTATTAAAGGTGGCAACTATATGGATGTGCTTGCCAGACTCTCTACGGTGGTGTTTGATAAGACCGGGACGCTGACGAAAGGTGTGTTCGCCGTCACTGCCGTGCATCCCGAGACTATTAATGCCAAGGATCTGCTGCACCTCGCAGCGCATGCCGAGAACTACAGTACTCATCCTGTCGCCTCTGCGTTGCGTGCAGCTTTCAGCCAGAGCCCATTTAAAGATGTGAGGTTCAATAACAATGGCACGCCACATACGGGCGATAAGTTAGCAGACGGTTGCAGTCTGGAAAATGTCGAGGAAATTGCCGGCAAGGGCATCCGTGCGTCGGTCAACGGGCATGATGTCTGTGTGGGTAATGAAAAGATGATGGAGACTGTGGGTGCAAAAGTCGTTGTGTGCGAGAAATGCAGGCATCTCGTCGGCACAACCATTCATGTAGCAGTGGACGGTGCTTATGCCGGACATATTGTCATTGCCGATAAGGTGAAAGAAGACAGTAAGGAAGCTATTGCAGGACTGAAGAAGCTCGGCGTGACAAAGACCGTGATGCTGACAGGTGACCACGAGCGTGTGGCTGCGAATGTGGTGGAGGACCTTGGCTTGGATGAATACCATGCCGAATTGATGCCTCAGGACAAGGTGGCTCAGGTGGAGCGGCTCATCAAGGAGAAACCGGCAGGAACGGCCCTCGCCTTTGTCGGTGACGGTATCAATGATGCGCCCGTCCTGGCGCGTGCCGATGTCGGCATCGCCATGGGAGCCCTCGGCTCGGATGCTGCCATCGAGGCAGCGGATGTAGTGTTGATGGATGACAAACCTTCGAAGATAGCTATGGCTGTCCGCATTGCCCGTAAAACCATTGCCAATGCGAGACAGAACTCCACGTTCGCCATTGTTGTGAAGGTTCTCATTCTCGTCCTTGTTGCTACCGGCCTGTTAGGCCGTTATGCCATGCCTGCCGCTGTCTTCGGTGATGTCGGTGTCATGGTGCTCTGCGTGCTCAACGCCATGCGGACGCTGAAGTTGTGAAAGTTAAACTTTATTACAAGATGATTATTATAAGATAATAAAGATAATAATTATCTTTCTTTGTGGCAGAGAGTAATGGTGTCATCCTTGTTGACTTTCTCCAATAATGTGCCAAGTTGCCGCTTGTCGTAGTTCTTTGTACCACTAATGGTTTCTTCTATCCAGTCGTTTGAGACAATGGTTGATGATGTCGCCGGCTTGTGCGAAAGAATGGGAGGACAACTGCAATGATACTCTACCACGGCACCAACCTTGACTTCGAAGGGATAGACCTCGCAAAGTCAAGACCCGACAAAGACTTCGGGAAAGGATTTTATCTGTCTGACGATTTCAAACAGGCACAGGAGCCCGCTTCTGCACGTGTGGACCTGGCAGGCGGTTAAGATACACTTTCGATGAAACCGTCAATTTTACTTATCCCTTACGCCTCAGATAGCCGACACACTCTTTCATGACTTGTGCACCGGCTATTTGCATGACGGCAACATAGAGAATCACAGCAATGATGACCTTGACCACCAGGCGGAGGAACATGCCGGGGAGGAGACTGGCGACACCATAAGCAATGGCGCAGGCCGCTAAGGCTGCCAACAGGAACGGCAGGAGATCTTTGAGAAGGTCAAGAAAGCAATAGTTGATAATCTTTTTTGTGAAGAACTGCCAGGCTATGGTCCACAGGGCGATGAAAGCTGAGTAAGAAGTTACCATGGCGATGATACCTTGTTGGGCGAACATAAGGATGACACCTATCTGGATGATTATCTGTGCGATGTTCACCCACATGAAGATGTTCGAGCGGCCCTGACTGACGATGAGCTGCTGCATCGGCAGATAGATGGGGATGAACGCTCCGCTGATGCAGAGAATCTGCAGGATGGGGATGCTGTCGATCCATTTGTCGGAGATAAGCAGCACGATAAACTCAGGGGCGATGATCGCCAGCCCGAACATAGTGGGGAAACCGAGGAATGCCGTGAAGCGGGTCATCTTCCTGAGAATATGCAGTTGCCGGTCATCCTCACTCTGCACGGAGGCGAAGACGGGCTGCGCTACTTGGGCTAACATTCCCGAAATAAAGCCGGAAGCCATATTGTTCCATTTCCATCCCTGCGTGAAGTTACCGACAGTCTTGACGGGAAAGATACGTCCGAAGATGACGGTGAGGATATTTTGACTGACCTGTGAGATGATGTTCGTGATGAGAATCTTACTACTGAAGCCAAACATCCGTTTCACGGGCGTAAAGTCGACATCGAGGGTGGGGCGGAACGGCATGAGAAAATATTTACCGAGGCTCTGCAGGCCT
>CALJCU010000131.1 GCA_938023885.1 uncultured Prevotella sp.
GGTCATTACAATCTCACGGTGGAAATGGAATCGGGCGTAGGTAAGACTTATACGTATATCAAGACCATGTATGAGCTGAACCGTGCCTATGGCTGGAGCAAGTTCATCATTGTCGTACCCAGCATTGCAATCCGTGAGGGCGTATATAAGTCCTTTGAGATGACACAGGAGCACTTCGCGGAGGAATATGGAAAGAAGATCCGCTTCTTCATCTACAATTCCTCGCAGCTGACGGAGATAGACCGCTTTGCGTCGGACAGCTCGATCAATGTCATGATCATCAACTCCCAGGCATTTAATGCCAAAGGAAAAGATGCGCGGCGTATCTACATGAAGTTGGATGAATTTCGCTCCCGCAGACCGATTGATATTATAGCGAAAACGAATCCGATTCTGATTATTGATGAGCCGCAGTCTGTGGAGGGTAAGCAGACCAAGGAGCGTCTGAAGGAGTTTCATCCCCTTCTGACGCTGCGCTATTCTGCCACGCACAAATCGGACAGCATCTATAACATGGTCTACCGTCTGGATGCGATGGAGGCTTACAACAAGAGGCTGGTAAAAAAGATCGCTGTGAAGGGCATCTCAGAAAGCGGCACCACAGCTACCACCAGCTACGTCTATCTGGAAGGGATCAATCTCTCCAAGGGAGATCCGACAGCCACATTGCAGTTTGATGTGAAGCAGGCTGCCGGAACGAAGCAAAAGAGTCGCGTCGTCAAGATCGGCGATAACCTCTATGACTATTCTAACGGTCTGGAAGAGTACAAGGAGGGATTTGTCGTAAAGTCCATTGATGGCCGGGATGATTCAGTGGAGTTCCTGAACGGTATCAAGATTTATGCCGGCGACGTGATCGGCAAGGTGGACGAAGACCAGCTGCGCCGTATCCAGATTCGCGAAACAATCCTGTCCCATATCCAGCGGGAGCGGCAGCTGTTCTATAAGGGCATCAAGGTACTGAGCCTATTCTTTATCGATGAGGTGGCGAATTATCGCGAATACGATGCCGCCGGACAACCGGCAAACGGTAAGTACGCGACCATGTTTGAAGAGGAATATGAGGAAGTCATCCATACCATGCAGATCAGCATGGGTGAAGATGATTATCTGAAATATCTTGACAGCATTCTCGCGTCCAAAACCCATGCTGGATATTTCTCTGTGGACGGTAAGGGTAAGATGATCAACAGCAAGGTCGGACGGAAAGAAACCACTTCGGATGATGTCAGCGCCTATGAACTGATTATGAAGAATAAGGAGCTGCTTTTGGATCGTGATCCGAAGCGGTCTCCGGTGCGGTTTATCTTCTCGCACTCTGCTTTGCGTGAGGGATGGGATAACCCGAATGTCTTCCAGATCTGCACGTTGAAGCAGTCTTCCAGCGATGTTCGTAAACGTCAGGAGGTAGGCCGAGGTCTGCGCCTGTGCGTCAATCAGGGTGGCGAGCGCATGGATACAAATGTGCTGGGCAATGATGTGCATAATGTCAATGTACTGACGGTCATCGCCAGTGAGAGCTATGATTCCTTTGCCAAGGGACTCCAGACCGAGATGGCGGATGCTGTTGCCGACAGACCGCGTGCCGTTACCGCAGATCTGTTTATTGGCAAGGTGATCAAAGATGATCAGGGTAATGAACAGGTTGTGGATAGCGATACCGCTCATGCAATCTTCTACGACATGATCATCAATGGATATGTGGATAAGCAAGGAACACTGACCGATAAATACTATGAGGATAAGGCAAACGGTGAAATCAAAGTCGCAGAAGAAGTAGGCGATTCTGTCGCCGCTGTGATAGAGATTGTGGATTCTATCTATGATCCGCGCAGTATGCAGCCGGAGAATGCCCGCAGCAATAATGTGGAGCTGCAGGTGGACGAGGAAAAACTGGCCATGCCGGAGTTTAAGGCACTTTGGAACAAGATCAATGCCAAGTCCGTGTATGTTGTAGATTTTGATACAGATGAGCTTGTCCGTAAGTCCATTGCTTCTCTGGATGCAAAACTCCGTGTCTCGAAAATCTACTTTAAGGTTGAGACCGGAACCATGGATCAGATTAAATCCAAAGAAGAGCTGGCCAGCGGCGCTTCCATTGTAAAGGAACAGTCTGGAAGCTACGGGATTGCCGTTACAGCAAATTCCAATGTGAAGTACGATCTCATCGGCAAGCTGGTAGATGAGACAGTCTTGACCAGAAAGGCGATCATTCAGATTCTTCAAGGCATCCAGCCTTATGTTTTTGACCAGTTTAAGGACAATCCGGAGGAATTTATCCTGAAGGCTGCCGCGCTGATTAATGATCAGAAGGCGACTACTATTATTGAACACATCACCTACGACGTGCTGGATGAGCATTATGGAACGGATGTCTTTACCGATCCGACCATCAAAGGCAAGCTCGGAGTCAATGCGATGAAGGCCAACAAGCATCTGTATGACCATATTGTCTACGACTCAACCAACGAGCGCGACTTTGCGACGGATCTGGATACCAATACAAACGTGGCGGTCTATGTGAAACTGCCAGACGGATTTTATATTTCCACTCCGGTCGGCCATTATAACCCTGACTGGGCGATTGCCTTCTACGAGGGCACTGTCAAACATATATATTTCGTGGCGGAGACGAAAGGCTCTATGAGCTCGATGCAGCTCAGACTTATTGAAGATTCCAAGATTCACTGCGCAAGAGAACACTTCAAGGCTATTTCCAGCGGGAATGTTGTCTACGATGTGGTTGATAGCTATAGGTCATTGCTGGAGAAGGTGATGAGATGATTTTGGAGGCTGATTAAATGTGGTTAGATAACGCGTCTGATATTGACATCCTTTTCTATGAACCGTATGCGGATGTTATTTCCGAGGTGGCCTTAAATCCAGTATACAAACCTCTTACGATTGGCGTATTTGGCATCTGGGGAGCTGGGAAGTCTACTCTGATCAAGCTCGTTGAGAAAAAGATAAAAGAACATGCCAAGGAAGGAAAGAATATTTGCATAAACATCAATGCCTGGTCTTTTGAAGGATACGAGGATGCGAAGATTGCTGTAATGGAGGCGTTACTTAGGGAACTTCATGAGGTTGCACCTGAAGGCTTGAAGGACAAGTTGAAAAGTCTATTGAAGAAGATAGATTTTTTCAAGCTTTTCACAAAGGCTGTCAGCACGGCTGCTCCTGTTGTGGCCAGTATTGCAACTGGTAATCTGCCCCCGATTGTCCTTGGGCTGACCGGCACGGCTGAGGATATCGGCAATGGAATAAAAAATGCGTCAGATGCGTTATCCAAAGTCCAGTCTGATTACTTGAAAGATGACAAATCATCCGGCAGTAATGAGAGTATTGTTGACAATGTTCGGAGTTTCAGGAGGGAATTTGAGAAAACACTTAAGGATGAGAAGATAGATAATGTCGTAGTTCTGATAGACGATCTGGATCGTTGTCAGCCAGATAGAATCATAGATACACTTGAGGCCATAAAGCTGTTCCTTGCGGTTAATAAAATGACATTCGTCATCGCTGCAGATGAGAATGTTATTCAGTATGCAATCCGGAAAAAATATCCAAGCATTGAGAACTATGCAGTAAATCTGGATAAGGAGTATCTGGAGAAAATTATTCAGCTTCCTATTTACATTCCTGAACTTTCCCCAAAGGATATTGAGAATTATCTTATGCTTCTTGTGGCACAGAAATATATATCTGGAATTGATTTTGCAAGGGTTTTAAATTCAATAAAAACTGA
>CALJCU010000132.1 GCA_938023885.1 uncultured Prevotella sp.
CCTTCCACTTTGCAAAGAAATATATGATGCACCCAATCAACAGACAGTAAACGACAATCATGGGAGCTGAACCCCACCAAGGCAAAGGATGAGAAAACGTAAAGTTTTTGCTGTCAATAACTTTACCGAGGGCATCACGCGCCTCACAGGTCAGACTGAAACTACCATAGGGAAGACTGCTGTAATGAATGATAGGCACAGTAGAAGATGTAGTGGTGTTAAGCCCGCCACCTTTTAAAATAAAAACAAACTTTATTGCGGCATTTTCATAGTTGGCAAAATTAAAGTGCAACGTAAGATCGCCTCCAACTTTCGGTTCCTCCTGGGTAATATTCAAGAAAGACTCCTCTCCTGAAGGACTTGTGTACCAAGCGCGGTCTATATATAGTTTTCTTCTCAAGGTTATGCCTTTTTCTATATCTTTCATGTCCATTCTCCCGATACCTTCATTCATGCAAAAGTAGGCATAACGACCGAAAACCCGAACAGTATTTTGATTGTCGCTGCAGTCTAGTCCGAATAAAGTTACAGGAACCTCCAAAAGCTTTCTGTATGATTCCTTTGTAGATTTACCAACAACCGCATACAGTTCATAGCCTTTTAGTGTTGACAGCCAGAAGTGGCGGTTGTCAACGATGGTAGAAGATTCTACATCAGCGTCAATTTGTTTTTCAAGCGAACCAATGTGCTTCATGCCAGCCTCAGCAAGATAAAGATTCTTTCCGTGAGCTAAGACAACATCACCATTAATCTTCATTACATGGAAAAGATCGCCGCCTCGGGAGCCGGGGACTGAGGGATAATATTTCACACTAAGTGCTCTTCTCATATCACCACTCAGTTCTATCTTGTAGAACCCCTTGTTCATGTTAGCAGCCCAAATAACACCATGCCTGTCGATTTCCAGCTGACGAACGGGTGCTGAGAATCCGGAAACGTTGGTGAAAAAGCTCCATTTTTGTCCGATCCGCCTGTAAACACGCAACTCTGCATAGCTTGACTCAATAAGATAGTCCTTGTCATCGGTTACCGTAAAGCGCCGGATAGATGTACTGCTTGCCGACGAGCTGCCCTCCACAGGTGATGAGACAAGACCTTGCAGTAAGCGTGTACCATGATTGTTTCCGGCGACAAGGTCATCGCCAAGACGGGATATATGCCAGTTTTGTCCCTGAGTTCCAGAGATGGGAAAGAATGAGCCACCGTTGTAGAATATGGTATTCTGGTTAGTAGCAATGAAGATTTCCCCAGCCTCCTGATAAAGATCATAAACCATTCCATATGGACACCTTAACAACGAGAACTGGCTTCCCTGTCGTATGAGTGAAATACCATTGTCAAGAGCAGCCCATACGTTTCCATGGTTATCGGAGAAGAGATCAAGAACCGTGTTGTTGCGCAGCATGTTTTTTGTGTTGAAATGCCATATCATGTGGCCAGTTCTGTCAATGCCTATAACTCCATCAAGAATAGTCCCCAAAATAAGAGAATTCCCGTCACGAGTAATAACCGCACGATTAAGTTCTGAATTCCTTAAGATATTGTCTGCATCGGTATGAAAAGGAATGATGTCTTGTCCTTTTAAAATAAATAATCCATGGGAGGCTGTACAAAGAATTGATTTTCCATTCCAGTCCAGCATAGAGACAATATCGTCATTTCCTACCCTTTTCCGTTCAACAACAGGAAAATAATGACTGCCAGAAAATGTATAGAGGCCTTTGCCTATTAACTGGGCATAGATTTTCCCCCTGCATTTGAAAAAATACAGCGGCAGGGAATCGGGTTGGTAATGAACACTAACCTTACGGCCGTCAAATTCGAACCAGGAGCAAAAGGACTGAAAGATTATATGACCATTACTAAGCTTGATGATTTTCCAGATCTCATCATTGTGTGACTTGTATTTTCCTACGAGATACCAAAGACTGTGGTATCTCCATTGCCCGTAATAGTCACGCTCAAAATAACCAAATTCTTCGTAGCTCCCCGCATAGATACGTTTACCATCCGCCATAACTGAACGGACAATGGTGTTTCCTGGTAAAGGAGTACAAGTCCATGTATAGCCATCAAAGGAAAGCATACCCCTGTTGTTTCCTACATAGACGACACCCCGATAGTCTTGTGTGACAGACCAGTTCTGAAGTCCGCTATTGTATTGGCTGGG
>CALJCU010000133.1 GCA_938023885.1 uncultured Prevotella sp.
ACCAGGAATATGGCGAATGGAACGGCTATCTTCATCGCGACGGTACCGTGGCACAGCCTGCAAAGGGTAATCTCTTCAAAGGCCCTTTCCACATCCCTCGTATGATGACAAAGTGTTATACGCTCTGTAACGACATTTTAGCAACATTGCATTCATGAGAAAACTGTTATGTCTAGTGTTCTTGTGTCTGTCGATATCCTCGCTGGCACAAGAACTGAAGTTTCATAAGAACGGTGAGTTCAAGATCGTACAGTTCACCGATATCCATTATAATGGTTCCCGCCAGTCGCAGGTAGCGTTGAGCATTGTCGACACTGTGATGCAGCATGAGTGTCCTGATCTTGTCGTGCTCACGGGCGATGTGCTCTGGGGACCACCGGGAAAGGCAAATCTGCTCACAGTCTTAGGGCGTATCTCGCAGTACAATGTCCCGTTCGTCTACGAATTCGGCAATCACGACAGTGAAATGACAGGTTTGAGTAACCGTGAACTGTATAATATCGCGCGTACGGTGAAGAATAACCTGCTGCCCGATCTCTCTGGTAAGAAGGAACTCGACTATACATTGCGTATCATGTCGCACGACGGTAAGAAAACGGCTGCTGTGCTCTATTGCATGGACTCGCATAGTTATCCGAAGGGATTCCCTAAGGATAAGAGTCATGGCACCTATGCGTGGCTGACTTTTGATCAGGTGGAGTGGTACCGTCAGCAGAGTACTGCCTTCACGAAAGAGAATGGAGGAACGCCTTATCCGGCACTTGCTTTCTTCCACATACCCGTGCCAGAGTATCACGATGCCGTGAGAAACGAAGATGCTATCCTCATCGGTACACGCCGTGAGACTGCTTGTTCCCCCGACTTCAATAGCGGTATGTTCACTGCCATGAGTGAGGGCGGGGATGTCATGGGCATCTTCTGCGGTCACGACCACGATAACGATTATGCTGTGATGTGGCACAATATTCTGCTAGCCTACGGGCGTTTCTCAGGCGGCAACACGGTCTATAACCATCTGCCTTGTGGTGCGCGCATCATTATCCTGAAGGAAGGTAAGCGCAGTTTCGATACTTATATCCGTGAACGGAAAGGGAAAGTGCTTGAAGAATCGACTTATCCCGATAGCTATACATCTGATGACTGGGAGAAGCGTCCTTTGGAAAATTAGTTTAGCATTGTTTCTTAGTATAGCCAGACTGCTTCCTTGCCAGGCCGACAGTTACGATGTCGTGGTCTATGGTGGAGGAAGCAGCGGCGGCAACAGCCTCCCTTATCGTTTAGGAATGTACAGTAGGGTAGAAACGGAGGAAAGGGAGCCACCCGTCTTCGGCCTGTCCCGATGCAGATAGGTCAACTGGCAGAACCAGACATGGATCAATGCCGACAGTCTGTTCACGCGCAAGGATCTCGTATAAGAGTTTCTGTCTCTTCTTCGTGCATTAGCTCTACGACGTAGAGCGCATAGATGTTGACCTAAAGGGAAATTTCATACGCCGACATGTGGCAGATTATAGATAATCGCTGGTAAAGAGTTTGGATCGGGCAATCATGGCAGCACCGATAACGCCGGCTTTCTCCTGGAGCTTTGAAGTCTCGACAATAGAATCGTCACTGACGAGATGCAAGGCGTATTTCTTGATAGCTGTTCGCACGGTCTGTGTGATATAACCGCCGTCGCGCGAGAGCTCTCCTCCGATGATAAGCTTCTCCGGGTTGAAAATATTAATCATTCCCGACAGGAAACGACCCAGTTTCTCGCCCATCTGACTAATGCAGTCGATGCACAACGTGTCTTCTTTGTCTAAGGCATCAAGAATGTCAGAGAGTGTCGGTTCTCCTTCTGTCTTTTTCTTGCTGAGCAGCGATTGGTCACCATTGGCTAAATGTTCATTGACGATGCGGAGTAGAGCAGAACCGGAGACTTCTGTCTCCAGACAGCCTTTCTTCCCGCAGTGGCAGAGGATTCCATTGTCGAAATAGGGCATGTGACCTATCTCACCTGAGAATCCTGACTTGCCGGTATAAAGACTGCCATTGACGATGATACCCATGCCTATACCCCAGCTGACGTTGACAAACAAAGCATTCTGCGCCCCTACGGCACTTCCTTTGGTGTATTCGCCATAGGTCATGGCACGTGTGTCATTGTCTATATGGGTTGAAACGCCAA
>CALJCU010000134.1 GCA_938023885.1 uncultured Prevotella sp.
CTCAAGGAGATTAGCAAGTAACGGGTGTTAGGTGTTAATGGCTTGTCAATACCTTCGCTTTCCGGTATTGCTTGGGTGATATTCCGACAGTCTTTGAGAACAGACGGGAGAAATAGTAACTGTCGTCAATGCCGACCTTAGAACATATCTGATTGATTTTCAAATCGGTAGTCTCAAGAAACTTACAGGCGCGCTGAACCTTAAGCATGTTGAAGTAATTGAGAGGTGAGTGTCCCGTCTTCGACTTGAAGATTAACGAGAACTGGGAAGTGGAATATCCTATATAGTCGGCTACTTGTGCAAGTGTGAGCTGCTTTTCGATATTCTCGTTCATGAATCTCACGGCAGCAGAGATAATGTCGTTGTTGGCGAGTCGTGCGTCTTGAGCATTGTAGTTTCTGAATTGTTTGATATATTTGAAAGAAGCTAAGAAGCCATAGAGCAGGGAAGAGGCATAGCGCAGGTTGTCGAGACCGTAGTTGTCTGACAATGTGAGGAAGATTTCCTCGAAGATGTTGTTGCGGTTAGCGATACGCGATGTCGTAGCAGTCGTGATGTCTGTCGGAGTGTAACAGTTGTCACCGAATATCGGAGCCATGCTTCCTGTGAAATGTACCCAGTAGATGGTCCAGGGGGCATCGTTGTTAGAAGCATAGATATGTGGCTCACCTTGCGGGATGATGAAATACTGCTGCTCTTTTATCTCGTACCTTTTTCCGAACACAGAGTACCAGCCGCTGCCTTTGACACAATAGATAAGGATATATTGTCCCACGCCGTTAGGCCTCTCCCGGTAATGGTACATCGCGTGCGGATAGTAGCCGATGTCCGTGATGTGCAGTTGCTGTAGGAAAGCATCACTTTCCGATAGCCGGTTGATCATTTCCGGCAGCACAATGGATCGCTCCCCGGTAAACCCCTCCTTTAATTTAGGCATAACTCTTAGTCTTTAGGCTTTTTCAGCCTGTTAATACGACAAAGTTACGGCTTTTTCTTCAAAATACCGTAATATTGTCTATTCTTTCTTTGGGTTTTTCTATTTTTTACCTTCTCATTGTGTCGTAACTTTGCAACTGTAATACTTATGACTTATGAACTCGAAAAACTCAAGAGCTTACATTTACTTCAGTTGCCTTGTAGGAGCCTTTGGTGGTCTGCTCTTTGGCTACGACTGGGTAGTCATTGGTGGTGCCAAGCCATTCTATGAGGCATACTTTGATATTGCCGGGTCAGCCTCCGACCAGGGCCTAGCCATGACAATAGCCCTGATAGGCTGTATGGTGGGAGCCATGACGGTTGGCACGCTCGCTGACCGTATCGGTCGGAAGAAGCTGTTGAGCATTTCCTCAGTTATCTTTCTCTTGTCGGCATTTGCCACAGGTGCCGTCAGTACCTTCCCCACCTTCCTCATTGCACGTTTCTTCGGTGGCGTGGGCATCGGGTTGGCTTCCGGTCTCTCGCCTATGTACATTGCTGAAGTAGCTCCGGCCGATATCCGCGGACGTATGGTATCATTGAACCAGATGATGACTGTGATCGGTATCCTTGCTGCTCAGATCGTCAACTGGCTCATCGCCCAGCCTATGCCGGCCGGCATCACGGAGCAGCAGATAGCCGCCTCGTGGAACGGACAGATGGCATGGCGCTGGATGTTCTGGGTGCCGATGATCCCTGCTACAATCTTTCTGATCTTCAGTTTTGTTATTCCTGAGAGCCCGCGATGGCTGAATATGCGGCAACAGAAAGCTGAAGGTATAGCAGCAGAGCAGACAGGCAGTGGCTTGAAAGCGCTCTTCTCGCGGCAGTATGCTGCTATTCTTATCCTCGGTGTTTTCATTGCCGTGTTCCAGCAGTGGTGCGGCACGAACGTTATCTTCAACTATGCCCAGGAGATCTTCCAACAGGCTGGCTATGAGATTGGAGACGTGCTCTTTAACATCGTGGTCACCGGCATCGCCAACCTTGTGTTCACCTTCGTCGCCCTTCACACCGTCGACAAGTTGGGCCGTAAGCCCCTCATGCTGCTTGGAGCCGGCGGACTGTGTCTGATCTATGCCAT
>CALJCU010000135.1 GCA_938023885.1 uncultured Prevotella sp.
CATTGGCCAGGACTGTGTTCAGATCGTCACCATTCTGGAGGGTGATGACACTGTAACCGTCCGGATAGGCCTCTGTAGTTTTGAACTTATAGGTGCCACGTACATTGTTGCCGTTCCACAGCTTCAGCGTATAGCTGCTGTTAGGATTGAGGTTATTCAGTGTCAGAGCACCAGCGGCAATTTCACCCTTTGTGATGTTCTGCACAATAGAGTCTCCATCTTTATAAACACGGGCCTCCGTGAGGGTCTTACCCTTTGTGAAGATCACGTCAGCGGTACGTGAATACGGTGTCACACTGGTAATAATCTGCTCGGCTTTCGTCATGAAACTGTAGTCGTCGAGATATTTCCAGGTAGAGCCTTTTCCTTCTTTGTTGCGGCTCTTGATACGGATCCAGTATCTTGTACTTCCCTCAAGGTTATAGATAGTATCGGGGGTAGTGGTGAAAGAGGAGTCGACGACACTGTGTTCTGTACCGCCCATGGAAATGCCATCATAGAGGGAGTCCGTGGAATATTCCACGACATAGAAGTCAGTATTTGGCATCTTTGTGAAGCTGATGGCCACACGGTCATCGAGAGGACTCACTGAGAAACTGGTGGAATGGAACAGACGGTCATACTGAGAGTCCACCGTCCAATCGTTGGCATCGGTACAGGAGCCGAGGCTCATCAGAGCCAGGGCACCCAAACCAAGCATTCCTATAATATTTTTAATGCTTTTCATTTTCGTGATTAATTAATCTTTATATCCGTAAGAGTTATGCAGATGTCCGTTGGAAGCGGAGATCGTAGTGGAAGCGATAGGCATGATGTAACGGTTCTTCACGGTTACATTCGGGGTCTCAGAAGAGCTAGTTGCTGTACCCACAAGACCACTGGAGATCGATGGAAGTTCGGTATAGCCATGCTTGTCGGTCGTGTCACTGTACTTAGAGCCACCAAAGGATGTGACGCTGCCCTGATAGTCAGCAGAAGTTTTTCCATCGGGGATACCGTACCACGTGATGGAACTCTCGTCAATGAAGTGCCTGTCCTTATCAATATAGTTGAAGTATACTGTCTTCTGGAAACGCGGGCTGTTCGTCTTGTTGTTAGCAGCCTCCTCAGCTTCCTTAACCTCGTCAATATAGGTTTGCTTCATCTCCAGTGTTTTCTCGGTGAGGAGGTTCCAGCGGATGAGGTCCCACTTACGGTCACCCTCACCGGCAAGTTCCCATCCTTCCTCATTGACAAGGGCATTAAAGAAGGATTCCTTACTACTGCCGATAGAAGCAATATAGTTCTTGGCCTCATTCTGATTAGCACTGTTGAACGCACGATCATGGACGAGCGC
>CALJCU010000136.1 GCA_938023885.1 uncultured Prevotella sp.
TCTGAACGTTGGTAATAATAACAGCCCTCAAGCTGAGCATTGATAGCAATGGGGTTGTCGGGGTATTTGGTATACTTTGAGTCAATCGGGGTGTCAAGGTCGCTACACGAGGCAAAACAGAGCATGGCGACACCCGCAAAGGCTATCTTTTGAAAAATATTTGGTTTCATAGAACGATCTTATTAGAAGTTGATTGTTGCACCGAAAAGGAACTGACGCGTTCTTGGGAAGTGATCACTACGTGTATCTACACCCGGTGTCTCACCGCCAAGGTTGATTTCCGGATCACGGCCGGAGTAGCCTGTTATTGTAAAGAGGTTGTTGCCTGATACGTACAGTCTGATACTCTTGATCCATCCGTCGAAACAGTTGTCAAAGGTATATCCCAAGGTGGCTGTTGTGAGCTTGAAATAGCTGCCATTTTCCAAATAGCGGTCTGAAGGCAAAGAGCAGTTGGTATCAGTTATTTTCTGCTCCGTTGCTGCATCTTTCAGAATATTTTTACCTGTGGCAACATTAGGGACATAACTGTAATATGCTTTCAATTCATTGAAGATCTTTTGTCCAAATACTCCTGTGAAGAAGATATTGAGATCCCATTTTTTATAGTTGAAGGTATTATTCCAGGCAAGTGTAAGTTTTGGTTGTGCATTGCCAACGATGGTACGATCCTTCTCCTGAGGCGTGGTAGTGGTTTCTCCCGTACGCTCCCCCGTTTTTTCGTCATGGACGTAATACTGCGAGATTCCTTGATCGTTGTATCCTGCCCATTCCCACATATAGAAAGTGCCAATAGGCCGGCCTTCGATGATACGTTGAATAGTGGCAGTTGAAGCACCTGGAAGGTTAGGATTGTAACGGTTCAGCACTCCAGCATTGTACTTATCATTGCTGAGGCTCTTCACTTTGTTCTTGTTGTGCGACATGTTGAAGTCGATATTCCAGCGGAAATCCTGTGTCTGGAACGGTACAGCGTGTAAGGAAAGTTCCACACCTTTATTGCTCATCTTGCCTACATTGGCAACCATCCATCCCACAGGATACTTGGTTGTGCTGACAGGATAAGTCCAGATCATGTCCTTCGTCTCTTTGTCGTAGTACTCAATGGTTGCAGACAGACGACCTTTAAGGAAAGTCATGTCGAAACCAAGATTGAGCATCGATGTCGTTTCCCATTTGAGATCATTGTTGACGTTTCGGGCAGCATTGAGACTCTTGTAACTCGTTACTGTACCATCTTTGGCGATATAATTGAAGCGTGATCCGGCATCGTAATAAAAACGTGAGGTCCAGATGTCGAAACCAGCAGCGTTACCGCTCTGTCCCCAGCCTGCATGAAACTTCAAGTCATCGAAGATATGCTGATTGCACATGAATGGCTCATCAGAGATACGCCATGCAGCACTAAACGATGGGAAGGTAGCCCAACGATGATTCTCTCCGAAGGTCGAACTGCCATCACGACGTACGGCGGCCTGTACCATGTAGCGGCTGTGATAAGAGTAGTTGGCACGACCAAAATAGGATATCATTCGTGTCGTCGACTTGACATTTGCCCATACAGGATCTGCATCCCATGAGTTTGCCATGCCGATGTTGTTCCACCACAGATCATCATTGTAGAAGTTGTAGCCACGGGCACCGAATCCTTCGTCCGTCTGATTCTCTTCCCATGAGTAACCAGCCATCAATCCAAGGGTGTGCACTTTATTGAACACATGGTCATAGTTGGCGTAAAGTTCGAAGAGTTTACTGTAGTCCTCTGTTACATTGCGCGAAGTCTGGCCATTTCTCTTCACGGTCTGCGATTTTGTAGAATTATAGTCCTTGTAGCTATAGTTCTGTGTTTGGTATGAGAAATTGGAAGTCAGTGTCAACCCTTTGATAATTTCCAGTTTGGCGTCTGCAACAGCTTGAAGCCGTTTGTATGTAGCCCGGCTTACGTCTTCATGAAGCAGTGCATCTGGGTTGTAGTTCTGAGAGATGCTGAGGTCTTCGTACCATAATCCATCCTCGTTTCTTATTGGCACAACGGGCGAATAATAGTACATAGCGTCATACACGGAGTTGCCTTCACTATTGCGACTAACTCCCCATTCGTTTCTGACATTGCCATTGATGCCTGCACTGATGGTGAGATGGTCTTTGAGCAGTTTCGTCTCCACGTTAGAACGTACGGTAAACAGATTATTGCCAACTCCTTTGAGTGCAGCGTTACGTGCAATGTAGTTGGCACTGACGGTATACGATGTCTTCTTGTTGCCACCACTGATAGAAAGGTTATGATTGTGAGCCAATCCTGTGCGTTCTATCTCATCTTGCCAGTTGGTGTTGGCACCTTTATCGTTAGGCAGTGTGATGTTGTTTTCCTTGGCGTAGGCTCGCAGTTCATCTACCGTCATCATCTTAAGATCATTAGCTACCTTATCCATAGCTACGTATCCGCTGTAGGTAACGCGCGCCGGACCGTCTTGCCCTTTCTTTGTTGTGATCATGATGACGCCGTTAGCAGCCTTGGATCCGTAGATAGCAGTTGCTGACGCATCGCGTAGAACATCGATAGTCTCGATGTCAGCAGGTGAAATGAGATTAAGGTTAACATCGGGAATACCGTCTACAACATACAAGGGTGCAGTAGAGCCATTCAACGTTGATGCACCGCGCAAAGTGAGGGAGTTTACACCTCCGTTAGGGTCGGAATTTTGAACGATAACGAGTCCGGGAACCTTGCCTTGTAGCAGCTGTCCCGGGTCGGTGTAGGAACCTACGTTCAGATCTTTGGACTGAACGGTAGAGATGCTCGACGTCACGTCTTTTCTTCGCATCGTACCGTAACCGACGACCACGACCTCGTTGAGGTTGTTGTTGTCTTCCTGTAGCTGGATGCTTTGTCCGGGATTGATTGTCTGGTCTTTGAATCCGACATACGACACTCTGAGCTTGGCGCCGGGCTTCGTAGTGGTCAGTGTGTAGCGGCCGCCGGCATCGGTCACAGTCCCGTTTTTCGTTCCCACCTCCATGACGGTGACGCCTACGAGCGGTTCTCCGTTGCTGTCCGTGATGACACCGGTCTTCTGGCTCTGGGCCATGAGCGCGGTGCTGTAGAGAAGCAATGAGGCTGAAAGCACCGATTTCATCAGTCTGGCTTTCGCTTGATGTCCTGTTCTTTGCATAAGTTTTTGGTTGGTTTATTTAATATGTAAGATTGATATTCTTATTTCGCATTCGTCACGCCCCCGAAGTTGGCGATGTGGGCGTTGACCTGCAAGCCGTCCAGGGCGACGCTGTCGGCACCATCAAAATAGACGGCATAGATCTTGTCCTTGATGAAGCCTTCGCCCTTGCAGGGCCGCTTGTCGTAGACACCGCCCTGATGAGAGGTCATCTTCCTGAGGTTGATGTGTACGTTGTCCAGGCAGATGTCCCTCACTTTCCCCGGCTCATCCTCGCCGATGAAACAGCCGTTCTCCGACGTGGCGAAGATATTGGAGAAATAGATCCGACTTACCTCTCCGCATTTGCCTTGCGTCTGGCCTTTGGCGAATCGCCAGTTGGCGTCTTTGTTATTGCCGTCGGCGCGCGGATAGGACGTCACATAGATCGGCTCGGCCTTGCCCCACCACACGTCGCTCCACAGGCGGCAGTCGAGGATGATGTTCGTGAACGAGACGTCCGTCACCGTGCCCTCGTCGCGGTTCTGGATACCGATGCCGCGGTTGCTGCGCGTGATGATACAGTTATCGACCGACACATTATATATACTGTCCGTGTTCTCCGAGCCTATCTTGACGGCGCAGGAGCGCGAAGTCATCGTACAGTTCGTCACCGTGATGTCGTGACAGGCACCGTACTGCTCAAACTCCCGCCGGTTCTTCAGACAGATACAGTCGTCGCCCGAAGTGATGTGGCAGTTGCTGATTCTCACATGCCGTGAGTGATCGATGTCGATGCCGTCGCCGTTTCTTATCTTCAGGTTGTTGAGGAGGTTCACGCCATCGATGACTGCATTCTCACATCCCACGAGATGTACGGTCCAGTAAGCTCCGTTGCGGATCGTGATGTCGCGCAGCGAAATATTCCTGCAGCCGTAGAGCGTCAGCAGGTGCGGGCGCGGATCGAAGGTCGTCACGGGCTTGAGCTCATAACTGTCCTCCAGTTCCTTTCCCATGAACGCTGCGCCGTTGCCGTCGAGGACGCCCTGTCCCGAGAATGCGATGTTCTGCGCGTCTTTTGCCCAGAGCCACAGCATGCCTTCTCCGCGGTTCTTCCCGAAGGCACTCTTGGTATAAAGCTTCTCGTCCGGATTGGCCTGCCACACCGTGCCGGCAGGGAGCACGAACGTCACGTTGCTCTTCAGCTGCACCGGCCCCGAGGTATAGACAGAGTTCTTAGCAGCCGAAGTTTCGAAGGTCACCACTCCTCCGCCACTTGCCGTACAGGCGTCGACAGCCTGTTGGATGGCTTGCGTATAGTCGGTCTTGCCATGGTATGAAACCGTGATGTCCTTTGCACCGGCTCCCAGGGCCCACGCCAGGAGCACGACTATCAGTCTAGGCTTTATCTTTGTTTCCATAGATTAAATGTGATTAACGTGGCAAAGATACATAATAATTGTCAGACGTTCAAATACTTTTAATGAAAATGTTGTGACAATAATGCAAAGGCAACTATTGATATAGTAAGTGTCTGTTTGAAACGATAGAGGCGGGCCGGAATGGTCCGCCTCTTTACGGTTATTTAGAAATGTGGTACATACCATCCTATCTCGTGATGTGGTAAGTGCCAGCCGGATAGGTCTTGCTCGTGGTCTCCCCAGGCAGTGTGACAGTAGCTGTGGCGCCTTTAGGTACGGTGAAGGTCCAGTACCATTTTCTGCCTTTGTACTTCCATTCGCTGCTGATCGTCCCAGCTGCGGAGCGGTACGAGGCTTTGATACTTCCGAGGCGCTTGTCGGGGATGGGCTTCATGATGATGTGCTTGAAGTCGGGTTGCGCGGGGTCGGCGGCGATGCCTGCTGCCGTCTCCCAGATCCACTGCCCTACACATCCGTAGGCATAGTGGTTGAAACTGTTCATGCCCCGGGGACCCATGCCCTTGTCTTTCATATAACTGTTCCATCGCTCCCACATCGTTGTAGCACCGTTGTCGACCGAATAGAGCCAGCTTGGGTTCTTACGCTGGAAGAGCAGCTCGTAGGCGATGTCGGTCATGCCGTTGTCGGTCAGTGTCTGCATGAGGATTGAAGTGCCGAGGAAACCCGTCTGAAGGCAGTTGCCATGCTGTTTGAAGTTGTCGCGGAGGCGGCTGATCATCTTCTCTTTGGCTTCCCCCTCTACGAGGTTGCATTTCAGGGCGAAGAGCGCGGGGGTCTGCATTGTGTTGAGGATGTCGCAGCTGAAGGTGCCGTCGGGATCGAAGAAGTTCTGTTTCAGATAGTCGCGGGCGGACTGCAGCATCTTCTCGTAGGGTGCGGCATCGCGGCTGGTAGCTTTCGCCATGTCGCTCATCATGCGGGCGTCGATGGCCCAGTAGCATGCACTGAGGTAGTTCCAGTAGACGAGGGCATCGGCCTTGAGCGTATACTGATGGTTCTCGTCCTGTGCTCCACACTTGCCGCTGCAGCTCTCCAACGGCTCGTAGCTGAGCCAGTCGGCATACTGGAAGCCGCCATTGTCCTTGCGGTTGGCGAGGACATCGTATCTCGTACGGTTGACCAACGACATGAACTTGTTCATTGCTTCCCAGTTCTCGTTGACGATGGCCGTGTCGCCAAACTGTTTCCAGACGGTCCACGGTACGATGACACCGGCATCGGCCCATCCCAGGTGCATGGTGCTGCCACTGTACTGTCCGAAAGGTGCCACGTCGGGGTAGCCGCCGTCGGAGCCCTGCGAGTCGCGCATGTCGCGCAACCATTTATGGAAGAAGCTGTCTGTGTTGGCGAAGAACGTGCCGGTCTCAGAGAATACCTGCGTATCGGCAGTCCATCCCAGGCGCTCGTTGCGCTGGGGACAGTCGGTGGTGACAGAGAGATAGTTGGAGCACTGGCCCCACAGAGCGTTGGAGATCAGTTGGTTGATGAGCGGGTTGCCTGTTGTCACAGTCCCTGTCTCCATGGCCTCCGTGATCGAGGACACGGGAATGGACTCTATCGACTTGATACGTACATCGGCCGTGGCGGAGACCGTCACGAAGCGGTAGCCGTAGAAGGTGCACTCCGGGTAGAACGAGACATAGCCCGGCTGAGCACCGAAGGTATAGTAGAGCTGCATGCCCTTGTCGGGGATGCGGAGGTTCAGGCGGTGGCAGCTGCCCTCTGGTCCGTCCATGCCGCGGTTCTTGGCTCCGTTGCCGTCGTTGAGGAGCTCGGCGGGGAGACAGGTCAGCGTCGTGCCTTCCTTGGCACTGAACACGAACGAGGGGATAGCGGCACAGTTCTGGCCGAAGTCGATGACGAGGTTCTCACCCTTGTGGATCGTCATCTCCTGACCTCTCTTGTAAGAGCGCGCGATGACCACCTTGCCGTAGGTGCTGTCGGTGCGCCCTGTCACATCCTTCCATACATAGGCTTTGACGGGAGCGAGCGTGAGGTCATGGCGAAGATATATCTCGGCGCCCTGAGACGGCAGGATCTCACCCTTGAACTCCGTGTTGACCTCGGGCGTGGTCAGTGCCTCTGACAGATAGCCGGGCTTCGCGCGGGCGTCGTAGGTCTCACCGTCGTAGATGGCAGCGTGCTTCACAGGTCCAGCGATACCCGCTTTCCAGTCGTGTGTGTTCGTTCCAAAGAGTTTTTTGGAACCATCGGTGTAAGTCACCTCAATGACACTGCGAAAGGCACATTTCTTGCCGTTCATACCCACGTGCCCACTCGGCGTGATGATCCTGTCGGCCCACCATCCGGGTGTCACCTGAGCAGAGAGTCGGTTTTGTGCACCTTTGGCCTTGTTGAAAGTCTCCGTGATGTCGTAGGTGTAGGAGCGCTTCGTCTTTTCGAAGTGGGTGAAGCCTGGCTTGAGAAACTCCCGTCCTACCTCCTGACCATTGAGGTAGAGAAGGTAGACACCCAGGCCCGTCGTCATCCATTTGACGGATGACACCTGTTTATCGTTCTTGATCGTGGAGACGAAGAAGCTGGCGCCGTCGGCTGCCTGGCAGTTCTTGTCGTCTCTCACCGTATCGGTTATTATGGGAGCATTGGCCGCAGAAATCCACTCCGACTTGTTCCAGTCTTGGGTGCTG
>CALJCU010000137.1 GCA_938023885.1 uncultured Prevotella sp.
CGAGTGCGAACGGCATATGATGTCGGACATCATTGCTGTCGGACAGGTTGATAGGAGTAATCGTCCTCCCGGCTTCGTAGACAAGTTCTATGCGCTTGTCCTCATTTTTCGGATGATAGAAGTTGATGCCATGCAATGAGGCAATATGTCTCGTGGCGCGGATGCTGTGCTCCTGGGGATTGCCAAAAAGCCGGCCGATAGGTGCCAGGAGGAAACACTCAATGAGGATAAAGGCCGCTCCCACCCCACACGCAAAATGTACGGGGCGCATCTCCTTAACCGCATAATAAATAATGTATACGGCAACGGCCGTGAAGGCAACAGCCAACGCAACGGCCCGGCCGAGCGGAAGCCAGTGCATGACAATGGGAGCCATACCCACTGCCTCAACGATGACAGCCACCAGAATACCATTTCCCTTGAACAGGTTTCGCGTCACCTTGTCCGTTGCCTGATGCACATACAGCAGCAGACAAGCTACGGTCATGGCTGAAGGCGCCATGATAGGGAGCAGGTAACGAATCTTCTTCTCGGGCATGAGAGAGAGCAACACCAGGACGGACAGCGTAAAGGTGATGCTGAACGTATACAGCTTGTTCTCCTTGATGTGCTTGCGCCAATAAGGCACAAACAGTGCAGCGAGCATGAGCACGGCCCAGATGCCTGTCTCCGTAAAGAAACGCCAGTAGTAATACCACGGCCGCACATTATGGTTTGTCCACGCTCCCGACTCTTTATGGATGACAGCCTCTACGGCATTGTGCTCAAAGAGCAACAGATAGATATACCACCATGAGCCGACGGCCAAGGCAATAAGTATCATCAGTGTGAAGCCACCCCATTTATGACGGAGGGAACAAGGATAGTAAATCGCGTAAGCCACTATAGCCGGCAAGAGCAAGACATAGAACGACACGGGACCCTTGCTCAGGAACGACAAGCCCATGAATAGGCCTGCTAAAGGGAAATATCGGTACTGATGTGTGGAATGGCCCGACAAGCCCCGGCACAGGAAATAGACGGCTCCCATCATGAAGGCGTGACAATAGATGTCCCACGTCGCCATGCGTCCCATCAGCACGATATGATAGCACGTGAGGAACACCACAATGGTGGTAAAGGCATACGTGCGGCTGGCCGACAGTCGTTTGGCAAAGAGAAAGAGAAAAAGCGTCCACACGATACCCATCACGCCAGCAGCCATCCGCTGGGCCGAGAGGGAGTCGGGGAAAACCTTACAGATAGCTGCAGCGACCCAGGTAGGCAATGGCGGTTTCTCAAGGCGCAGTTCTCCGTTCATCGTCGGTACGAGCCAGTTGCCTTCATGCGCAATCTCCTGTGCCGTCACGAGGTTACGTGCCTCCATGATGTCCGTAGGCAGGGCCGCATTGTTCACAAAGAACGTTGCGGTGATGAGTACAACCAGGAACAAGTTTGCTTTTAAGGATGTCTTCATTGCCTTAACACGTTTTCATCAGAGAGATACCACTGTGCGAACTTCTGGATTCCTTCGTGCAGTGTCACCTGAGGCTTGTAGCCAATCTCTTGCTCCAGGCGTGAAGTGTCGGCATAGGTCTCATAGACGTCACCGGGCTGCATCGGAAGAAAGTTCTTGACAGCTTTCTTACCCAAGGCTGCTCATTGATAAAATCCATGAGCCGCACCGGCCGTGAGCATCCGATATTATACACGCGATGGGGAACACCAAGCGCACAGAAGTCAGCGATATGATCATTAAATACCACTTGCAATGTGCCTTTGACAATATCATCGATATAAGTGAAGTCACGGATCATGTCCCCATTGTTGAATACCTTGATCGGCTGTCCCTGACTGATGGCATCGGCGAAGAGCATCGGCGCCATGTCGGGGCGTCCCCAGGGACCATAGACCGTGAAATAGCGCAGGCCTGTCGTCGTGAATCCATAGAGCCTGCTATAGGCAAAAGCCATGAGCTCATCCGACTTCTTGCTTGCGGCATAGAGGCTCACAGGGGTGTCGACCTTGAAATCTTCCTTGAAAGGCACCTTGTCACAGAGACCATAGACACTGCTTGACGAGGCGAAGACAAGATGTCTCACACCGTGATGACGGCAGCATTCAAGCACATTGAGGAAACCATCGATGTTACTGTGCAGATAAGCCTGCGGATTCTCAATGGAATAGCGCACGCCGGGCTGCGCGGCTAAGTTGATAACCTTGTCGAACTGTCCCTGGCTGAAAAGCCGGCCCATGGCATCCGCATCCACAATAGACATGCGGATGAAGCGGCAGTGCTCAAAGAGACGGCTTTGACAGACCTGTCCCCCGCTGCCCGCCTCTTCAGCGTCAATGCCGCATCTTCCAAGGCGCGCATGCTTCAGCTTCTCACTGTAGTAAGAATTGATAGTATCAATGCCCGTAACGTCGCAGCCGGCTTTCGCCAGCTCCAGCATCACGTGACTGCCGATAAATCCGGCGGCACCCGTCACCAATATTCTCAGATGCATAATCATCTACTACATTCTTTCCGGCACCTCGATACCAAGCAGTTCCATGGCGTTCTTGATGGTCTTGCCCACATTGCGGGCGAGCTTCAGACGGAACGACTTCTCAGTATCGGTGTCGGCAGAGAGGATACTGTAATCGTGATAGAACTGGTTGAAGAGCTTTGTGAGCTCGTAGGAGTAGTTGGCAATGCCGGCTGGGTTATAATCCTGACCGGCATCCGTCACAGCCCCCCTGAAGGCATCGAGCTTTTGAATGAGCTCTATCTCTTTCTCATTCGGCACATACTTTGCATCGGGAGCTGCATCGGTATTGCAACTCCCCCCCCCACAGGGGAGGGCTGGTGAGGGGCCTCCACTCTTCCTCAGAATGGACTGGATACGCGCATAAGTGTACTGGATGAAAGGACCCGTGTTACCGTTGAAGTCGATAGACTCAGTGGGGTTGAACAGCATGTTCTTACGGGCATCGACCTTCAGAATGAAATATTTCAGGGCACCGAGACCAACGATGCGTGCTATCTCCTGCTTCTCAGCCTCGGAGAACTCCTTCGACTGTCCGTGCTCCTCACTCGTCTTGCGGGCGTCACTGATCATGGCGGCTATAAGGTCGTCGGCATCGACGACCGTTCCCTCACGGCTCTTCATCTTACCGTTGGGGAGCTCAACCATGCCATAGGAGAAGTGGACAAGATCCTTGCCCCACTTGAACCCGAGACGGTCGAGAAGGATGGAGAGCACCTTGAAGTGATAGTTCTGCTCGTTACCCACCACGTAGATCATCTTGTCGATGGGATAATCGTTGAAGCGCATCTCGGCTGTGCCGATGTCCTGTGTCATGTAGACCGTGGTGCCGTCAGAGCGGATGAGAAGCTTCTGGTCGAGGCCTTCCTTCGTGAGGTCAGCCCAGATACTGCCGTCCTCTTTCTGATAGAAGAGACCTTTTTTCAGACCTTCCATCACCTTACGCTTACCCTCAAGATAAGTGCTGCTCTCATAGTAGATCTTGTCAAAGCTCACGCCAAGCGCTTTATACGTCTCATCGAATCCGGCATAGACCCATGAGTTCATCTTTGCCCAGAGGTTGCGGATCTCCTTATCGCCAGCCTCCCACTTCACGAGCATACGGTGAGCCTCCTTGATGAGGGGAGCCTCCTGCTCCGCCTTCTTCCTGGCGTCGTCCTCCGACAGACCCTCCGCGATATATTTCTTTTCGAGGCCGGCGCATTCCTCTTTGTAATGCTTGTCGAAGAGCACATAGAAGTCACCGATGAGGTGGTCGCCTTTCCTGCCCGTCGACTCAGGGGTACAGCCGTTGCCCCACTTGATCCAGGCGAGCATCGACTTCATGATATGAATGCCACGGTCGTTGACGATATTCGTCTTCACCACGCGGTTGCCATTGGCCTCAAGAATCCTTGCGAGGCTCCAGCCAAGGA
Source organism: uncultured Prevotella sp. (assembly GCA_938023885.1). Taxonomy (GTDB): domain Bacteria; phylum Bacteroidota; class Bacteroidia; order Bacteroidales; family Bacteroidaceae; genus Prevotella. The sequence continues at coordinate 3,926 of CALJCU010000137.1, forward strand.
GGTTGTTACGCACGTGGCCGAGATGCAGCGGCTTGTTAGTATTAGGAGAAGAATACTCCACCATGATGAGCGGTGAGTCCTTCGTAGCCGTCTTCTCGCCATAGTGCGGGTCACTGTCTATGTCGTCGAGCAGTCCCAGCCACGCCTCAGGAGCGATGACGAGGTTGAGGAATCCGCCGACGGCGTTGAACGCTGCCACCGCCTTACTGTCGCTGACAAGCTTCTCACCAATCTCCTGCGCCGTGTCCTGCGGCTTCTTGTGTGACATCTTCAGGAAAGGGAAGACAACGAGCGTGACGTTGCCCTCAAAACCAGGCTTCGTCTTCTGGAGCTGGACCGTCTTCTCGGGTACATCCTGGCCATAGAGCTCTTTCACGGCAGCGATGGCCGAGGAGCTGATTTTTTTCTCAATATTCATATTATCAGATACTTTTATTTTGCCCGCAATAATGTACGCATTATTAAATAATGTACGCATTACGCATCATTATTTGATGTTGCAAAGGTAGCAAAATATAAGGTAAATAGTCCCCTTTTCACATAATAAATAGCAATTGAAGCATAATTCTTCAGTGATTGCACGGTATCGATGCCATGCAGCTCGCAGCAACCCCATCAGGTGCAATGTTCACGTTATGCTAAAAAATGTTACCGGACCTCTTTTTCTTCCTTATTCAGTTGGAGGATAATTGCAATTATTGTAAATTTGCAAAGGCTGCCATGATAAAAGATGCATGGCAGCAAGAAGCAACAACGACTACATCAATACAACTACATTAATACAGAAAGCATTATGACTAAAAAAGGAGAAATTTATAAGTGTAAGCACTGCGGCGGCATCGTGGAGGTTCTGAATGAGGGCGCTGTGCCCGTTTGCTGCGGCGAGCCGATGACACTGCTCAAAGAGAATACAACCGACGCTGCCAAGGAGAAGCACGTGCCTGTAGTGGAGAAGATCGAGGGTGGCTACCGCGTCACCGTGGGCAGCGTGCTGCATCCTATGACTCCCGGGCACTATATCCAGTTCATCGAGCTCATCACTCCCGATGGCACCCTTCGCCGTGACCTCACACCGAACGACAAGCCCGTGGCTGAGTTCAAGACTGATGCCACAGAGGTAACAGCACGTGAGTATTGTAACCTCCACGGTCTGTGGAAGGCTTAATCTTAGACCACCTGACCATCGGCTACCGCCATAAAACGGTAGCGGGACCGTTGGACGGAATCCTGGAAGTCAAGAGCCTGGTGTGCCTCATAGGCAGCAACGGTCTTGGCAAATCAACACTTCTTCGCACCCTCGCAGGCTTACAACCGGCGCTTGGGGGGCGTGTAGAATGGAACCGGGAGGGGACGGTGCGCGATTGCACGGGCCTCTCCAAAGAGGCGCATGCGCGCCTCTTTTGTATTGTACTGACCCAGAAGCCTGACGTATTGAACCTCTCAGTGCGTGAGGTCGTAGCGATGGGGCGTATGCCTTATACCGGATTCTTTGGCTCGCTCAAAAAAGAGGATGAAAAGATTGTGGAGCATGCTATGGCGCTCACGAACACACAGGTATTTACTGACCGCGACCTCGCTACACTCAGCGACGGAGAGCGGCAGAAGGTGATGATAGCGCGGGCCATCGCCCAGCAGACGCCCATCATGCTTCTCGACGAACCCACAGCATTCCTCGACTATGAGAGCAAGCACGCCACGATGGCGCTGCTCCGCAACATCGCGCACGACATGGGTAAACTCGTCCTCGTCTCCACCCATGACCTCGACATCGCCCGCCGCTATGCCGACCGGTTCCTCACCATTGACAAGGGGCTGAAAGATGCGGATGTTGAAAATACCCTACAAATGGTGCCCGGTATAAAACCGGTCACTACAGCCCAAACCATTACTTACACTTAATGTGAATTGTAATTTTCTTTATACCTTTGCACGGTAAAAAGAAATTCACCATGCAGCCGCAACGAAATCAGTCTAAATCAGTCTATCGTACCATCCGCGACTATGCCATCATTACCGTGGCTATGCTGATGGGAGTGACAGGACTGAACCTCTTCCTCGTGCCCAATCAAATAACAATGGGAGGCACGATGGGTATTGCAGAAATTGTGTACTGGGGCACAGGCATTCCCACACAGTACACTTACTTTGTTATCAATGCCGCACTGCTTCTCGCTGCCCTGAGGGTGCTGGGCTGGCGCTTCTGTATCAAGACCATCTACGCCGTGACGGTGTTCACCGTAGGTTCCACCGTCTTCCAGTGGCTTGGCGGCACGGATGCACATCTGCTCACCGACCAGAAGTTCATGGCATGTATCGTCGGCGGCGTGTTCATGGGCACGAGCGTAGGCCTCGGCCTCTCAGCAGGCGGCAGCACAGGCGGCTCCGATATCGTGGCAGCCATGGTGCATAAGTACCGCGACGTATCCCTCGGACACATCATCCTCTTCTGCGACCTCACCATCATCACCTCGAGCTATGCTGTACTGCGCGACTGGGAGAAGGTGCTCTACGGTTACGTGCTGCTCTTCATTGTCTCCTTCTGCGTCGACTATGTCGTCAACTCGCTCCATCGCTCCGTACAATTCTTTATCATCTCCGAGAAATGGAAAGAGATAGGCGAGGCTATCAACAAGATAGCGGACCGCGGCTGCTCCACACTCAACGGCAACGGCTTCTATTCGAAGCGCCCCATCAAAGTCATCTTCTGCCTGGCAAAGAAAAGCGAATCATCGGTCATCTTCGACCTCATCGATGAGATCGACCCGGAGGCTTTCGTGGCACAGAGCCCCGTCATCGGAGTCTACGGCCAGGGGTTCGACCGGGTCAAGGCAAGAAAGAAAATAAGCCTTGAAGAGATAAAAAAGGAGATTAAAGCTTGAAAACTGCGTTATCTGCGTTTTATTCTGTAATTTTGCACATGCAAACAGAGTTCTGTATCAGTGTAATGGACCTTCTGCAAAGAATATAAACGTTTATATAAGATATGGCATTAAAATGTGGTATCGTGGGATTGCCTAACGTCGGCAAGTCCACGCTTTTCAACTGCCTGTCGAGCGCTAAGGCACAGGCAGCCAACTTCCCATTCTGTACGATTGAACCGAACCTCGGTGTCATCACCGTGCCCGACGAGCGTCTGACAAAGCTCGCCGAAATCGTGCATCCGGGACGAATCGTACCCGCCACGTGTGAGATCGTGGATATCGCCGGACTGGTGAAGGGCGCCTCCAAGGGTGAGGGTCTTGGTAACAAGTTCCTCGGAAACATCCGTGAGTGCGACGCCATCATCCACGTCATCCGATGCTTCGACGACGACAACGTGGTGCGCGAAGGTGGTGCTCCTGTTGATCCCGCAGCCGATAAAGACACTATCGACACCGAGCTTCAGCTGAAAGACCTGGAAACTATTGAAGGACAGCTCGCCAAACAAGAGAAGATAGCAGCCAGCGGTAACAAGGAAGCGAAGGTGCTTGTTGACGTATTGAAGGCCTATAAAGAGGTGCTTGACAAGGGCCAGAACGCACGATCGGTAACCTTTGACACAAAGGAAGAGCAGAAAGCTGCCCACGATTTGTTCCTGCTCACGACGAAACCCGTGCTGTATGTTTGCAATGTCGACGAGAAAAGTGCCAAATCAGGCAACGCATACAGCAAAATTATTGAAAATATTGCCACCGGGGAGAGAGCCGAAGCCATGGTAATAGCTGCCAAGACTGAAGAGGATATTGCCTCGCTCGACAGCTATGACGACAAGAAATTATTCCTTGACGAGCTGGGTATGACAGAACCAGGGGTAAACCGCCTCATCAAAAAAGCATACCAGTTACTCAATCTTCAGACATTCATAACAGCCGGTGAGATGGAAGTAAAAGCCTGGACTTTCCACAAGGGTTGGAAAGCTCCGCAGTGCGCCGGTGTTATACACACTGACTTCGAGCGTGGCTTTATTCGTGCCGAGATTATTAAGTACGACGACTACATCAGCTACGGTTCGGAAGCAGGTGTGCGCGAAGCTGGCAAGCTCCATATCGAAGGTAAGGAGTATGTTATGCAAGACGGCGACATCGTGTATTTCCGCTTCAACGTATAAAAGATATTTTCGGACAAGTCGGACTGGACGGTCAGTGCGACTTGTCTTTTTTTCAACCCATCCCTTCTCCTTAAAATCATCTCATTATGATTCATTTCTTATCCCATATTCTCGTGCAGCTGCAAGCTCTTGTGGTTCCGCTTTCCTTTGGGAAAGGAATCGACAGCACGACTCTGTTGTCCATCGTCTGGAATCCAGACAAAGTGGCCTTCACGGTGTTTGGTCATCCCATAGTTTGGTACGCCATCATGTGGGTTGTAGGCCTCGCTTTGGCCTATCTGGTTGTTATGAAGCTCTATAAGGACCAACACCTGCCTGATGAAAAGTTTGACCCCCTCTTCATCTATTGTTTCATAGGTATCTTGTTGGGCGCGCGTCTGGGCCACTGCCTCTTCTATGAGCGGGCTTATTTCATGGCTAACCCTCTCGAAATGTTTCTCCCCATGAAGCACCTTGCCGATGGCAGTTGGAAGTTTACGGGCTACGCAGGTTTAGCGAGTCACGGCGGTACGCTGGGTCTCATGATAGCCCTTTGGTTCTACGTGAGAAAGTACAAAGTCAATCTGATGCGCGTGCTCGACAATATCGCCATAGCCACGCCCATCACTGCCTGCTTCATCCGTTTGGGCAACTTGATGAACTCCGAGATTGTGGGCAAACCCACTGATTCTGCGCTGGGCTTTATCTTCGTGCAGAACCATGAAAATTTTGCACGACATCCAGGACAGCTCTACGAAGCCCTGTTCTATCTGCTCCTCTTCCCCATCGGTTTGTGGCTCTACAAACGCTACAAAACGAAAGTAGGCACGGGCTATTTCTTTGGCTGGGTCTTGACGTGTATCTTCGCCTTCCGTTTCTTCGTAGAGTTCCTCAAGGAAGTGCAAGAGCCTTGGGAACTGTCGATGGTTGAGACCATCGGACTGAATCAAGGACAGATGTTGAGCATCCCCTTTGTGGTGCTCGGCCTCTATTGCTGGTTGGGCGGTAAATACTGCAAGAAGTTGGGCGAACAACCCACGCAAAATAAACCTTAAGCGCATATTCACCCATTCCCCTCCCTATTCTTCCATTCGCCAAAATCCACCCCTCTTGGGATGCCCGCTTTTGGCGAATGGATTTTTTTAT
>CALJCU010000138.1 GCA_938023885.1 uncultured Prevotella sp.
GTTTCGGGAAAAGCATTACCTTTGCACCCGCATTCAGGAAACAATGTCTTTTAAGTTGCAAATAACGGTACCTTAGCTCAGGTGGTAGAGCAATGGACTGAAAATCCATGTGTCCTTGGTTCAACTCCAAGAGGTACCACTTCCTCCTTTCATTCGAATCCGGTTTATGGCCTCGGTCATTGCCGGATTTTTTTGTTTGAAATATTTAACTGTTTTGTTGCAGGAATGGGAAAATAGCGGTAAATTTGCAACATGGACAACAGGCAGAGAGATTCTGATGAACATGAAGTAGCCAAAGACACAAAGCAGTCATGATTCATCTCCACGACATCAATAAAACCTATTTCGGCGCGCAGCCGTTGCATGTGCTCAAGGGTATTAACCTCGACATTGACGACGGTGAGTTTGTGTCGATTATGGGCGCGTCCGGCTCCGGAAAATCAACATTACTGAATATTTTAGGCATTCTCGACAACTATGACAGCGGAGAGTACACTCTTGGCGGCACACTGATCAAGGACCTTAGCGAGACACGCGCTGCCGAGTACCGCAATCATTTCATCGGTTTTATCTTCCAGAGCTTCAACCTGATAGGTTTCAAGACGGCCGTAGAGAATGTAGAGCTGCCGCTTTTCTATCAGAATGTCTCCCGGAAACGACGCCACAAGCTGGCGCTCGAATATCTTGAACGTCTGGGACTGTTGCCTTGGGCGGACCATTATCCCAACGAGATGTCGGGCGGCCAGAAACAGCGCGTTGCCATTGCCCGCGCCCTTATCACCAATCCTAAAGTCATTTTGGCGGATGAGCCAACAGGAGCACTCGACTCCAAGACGAGTCTTGAGGTCATGCGGTTGCTCAAACAGTTGCACCAGGAAGAACATAAGACCATTGTTGTAGTGACCCATGAGAGCGGTGTCGCCAACGAGACAGACAAGATCATCCATATCAAAGACGGAGTTATCGGAAAGATTGAGGACAACTATGACCACCGTGCCAGCATCTTTGGAGAAGGAACCGTAATGAAATGACAGATATACTGCAAGAGATATTCGCTACCATCAGCCACAATAAGCTGCGTACTTCCCTCACGGGCTTTGCCGTTGCGTGGGGCATTTTCATGCTTATCGTCCTCTTAGGGGCGGGCAACGGGCTCATCAACGGGCTTACTCACAATATGGACCATTTCATGGCCAACTCCATGCAGGTGTTCGGTGGTGAGACCTCAAAAGCCTACAAGGGCATGAAGGAGAACCGTCCCATTACGCTTGACGATGGCGACATTGCCACAACCCGGGAAAAATTTGCCAACAACGTGGAGACTCTCGGCGCGGAAGTGTCGCAGAGCGGAGTAATTGTCAGTACACCGGGCGGCAGCTATGTCTCTACAACCGTCACCGGTGTGTATCCCAACGAGGCGGAAATCAACAAGATAGACATTCTCGACGGCCGCTTCATCAACCAGATAGACCTTGCGCAAAGACGTAAGGTACTGGTCGTAGACGAGGAACAGGCAAAGCAGCTCTCGCCTGGAAATTATCATCTTCTGCTTGGCAGTCAGGTCAATGTAGGAAGTTTGTCTTTTGAGGTTGTGGGTATCTCAAAGAAGGACGAGAGCGGGATGAGCCAGAGTGTCTATGCTCCTTTCTCCACCGTTCGTGCCATCTATGCCAAGGGCGACAAGACGGATGACATTGTCTTTTCTTTCCAGGGGCTGAAAAGCCAGGCCGACAACGACGCTTTCGAGGAACAGTACCGTGGCAGTCTGAACAAGAACCACGATGCGGCGCCCGATGACAAGGAAGCGGTGTGGATATGGAACCGCCTCACGGAGAATATGCAAATGGATAAGGGTATGTCCATCATCAGAACAGCACTGTGGGTGGTCGGTTTGCTGACACTTGTCAGTGGCATCGTCGGCGTGGGTAACATCATGCTCATCGCCGTCAAGGAGCGCACACGTGAGTTTGGCATCCGGAAAGCCATCGGAGCCAAGCCTGCCTCGATCCTGAGGCTCATCATCGCCGAAAGTATCATCATCACGACCTTTTTCGGATATATCGGCATGTTCCTCGGCGTGCTTGCCGATCAGTATATGAATGCCACCATTGGCAGTCAGACCTTGGATATGGGTGGTGGCATGAAAGTGACGACTTTTCTCAACCCCACTGTGGGGCTTGACGTCTGCGTTGAGGCTACCTTATTGATGATTGTCGCCGGTACACTTGCCGGGCTTATGCCTGCACGTAAAGCGGCTAAGGTGAGGCCCGTCGTAGCCCTGGCGGCGGAATAACATGGAGAAATCCGACCATGATGATAGACATTGATGCATATAAGGAAGTTATTGAGACGCTTACGCGCAACAAGACCCGGTCGTTGCTGACGGGCTTCGGCGTGTTCTGGGGCATCTTCATGCTGGTGGTGCTCCTCGGCGGCGGTCAGGGAATGAAAGATGCACTGAGTGAGAATTTCCAGGGTTTTGCCACCAATAGCGTCATTGTCTATCCTCAGCAGACCACGGTGCCGTGGCATGGTTACCGGAAAGGCCGGGCATGGGGGCTTACCGGCCGGGACGTCACCCTGTTGCGGCAGATACCTGAGATGGAACTCATCACACCTCTCGTCATGCGGTGGGGCAGCAGGGCATATCATGGTGATAGGAAGACCCTGTGCAACTTCCGTGGCGTACGCCCCGACTACGTGCGTGTGGACGAGCCCAACCTGCTCTACGGGCGGTTCATTAACCGTATGGACATGGATCAGGGACGGCGTGTGTGTGTTATCGGGAAAAAGATCTACAATGACCTCTTCCCCGATGGGGGCGACCCTACGGGACAGATGATGCGCATTGACTCTACCTATTATCAGATAGTCGGAGTAGACCTCGCTTTAGGCAACATGAGTGTAGGCAGTCGCGCAGAGGAGCTCGTGACGGTGCCGTCGACACTTATGCAACGGACCTACAATCTCGGCGACAGCGTGACCATGGTCTGCATGGTGGCGCGTCCGGGCGTACAGACACGGCCTCTGATTCCGCGCATCAGGAACATCATAGCTCATGCACATGACTTCTCTCCTAAGGATGAGAAGGCGCTTTTGGTGTTCAACTCGGCTACCATGTTTTCTATGGTTGACAGCCTCTTCAGGGGTGTCAACTTCCTTGTTTGGCTGGTGGGTATCGGAACATTGCTTGCCGGAGCCATCGGCGTGAGCAACATTATGATGGTCACCGTGCGTGAGCGTACCGTGGAGATCGGCATTCGGCGGGCCATCGGTGCCACACCGAAGATGATTCTTACGCAAATCATTTCGGAGAGCATCCTCCTCACCCTTGTGGCAGGGATGATGGGTATTGTCTTCGCCGTACTGATTCTCCAAGCTTTGCAGTCAACTGCCGGCACTACGGCCGGTGAGGTGACAGCCCACTACCAGGTGTCGTTTTGGATAGCTCTGGGAGCTTTGTTGCTGCTCAGTGTTTTAGGTGTCCTTGCCGGACTGGCACCGGCCATGCGGGCTATGGGCATCAAGCCTGTCGATGCCATGCGTGACGAATAAACGGAAACGAAATACATACATCAACATGAAAAAAGCAATAAGAATAGTGGCAATCGTTCTTGTCCTGATTATCTTCATCGGCACTTTTGTATTCCTGTGGCTGCAGGGCAGACAGAAGCCGACGGAGTATAATGAGTATGCCGTCAGGCTGATGGACATCCGCAAGACCACAGTCATCACGGGAAAGATTGTGCCGCGCAACGAAGTCAATGTCAAGCCGCAGATCTCCGGTATCATCACCGATCTCTACAAGCAGGCGGGCCAGACCGTTCAGGCGGGCGAGGTGATCGCCAAGGTCAAGGTTATACCCGATGAGAGCCAGTTGTCGGCAGCGCAGGCGCGCGTGCGACTTGCCAATATCAATGAGCGGCAGGCCGCTGTCGACTATGGCCGTGAGAAGACACTCTACGACAAAGGACTCGTCTCCGGCGATGAATACGACCAGAAACGCAAGGCTTATCTTCAGGCACGTGAGGAAACGTTAGCCGCTACTGAGAATCTCGAGGTGGTGCGAGATGGCGTGTCGGCATCCAATGCCAGCACGTCGTCCACGCTGATCCGGTCTACCATCAGCGGACTGATTCTTGATGTCCCGGTGAAGGTCGGCAACACCGTCATCCTCTCCAATACATTCAATGACGGAACTACCATTGCCACGGTCGCCAACATGAACGACCTCATCTTCGACGGCAACATCGACGAGACGGAGGTGGGGTCGCTCCGCGTGGGCATGCTGATGAAGATCACTATCGGGGCGATGCAGAATGAGCGTCTGCAGGCATCGCTTGAGTATATCTCGCCGAAAGCTACAGAGAACAACGGTGCCAACCAGTTTGAAATAAAGGCCGCGGTGAAGGTGGCCGGAGGCAACCAGATTAGGTCGGGATACAGTGCCAATGCCGAGATTGTGCTGGCTGAGGCACCGATGACTCTCTCTGTGCCTGAGAGCTGCATTCTGTTTGAGGGCGCCAAGACCTTTGTTTATGTGGTCAAGGCAAAGGCAGAGAATGCCGATGACCGTTATGTCAAGCGGTATGTCACCACCGGTCTTTCCGACGGCATCAATATCCAGATCAAGAGCGGATTGAAGAAAGGCGAGACGGTGAGAGGACAGAAGAAGGTGAAGGAGGAGGAGCAAGAGGAGCAATAGCCGCAGCCACGCGATAGAGGGTATCCGTCTTCTGATAGAAACGCAGTGATTTCCAGTTATTACCCTGCCGCGTGACTTGTGCCAAGCCCTTGCTGTCGTCTGGCATAGGGATGAGGGTTAACGGTTTATCTTATCACAGTTTTCTTTCCCTGACGGATGAAGATACCGTGGCGTGGATGGCTCGCGCACTGTCCTAAGAGGTTGTAGTAACCTTTTTGCTGTGAGGTCGACACACGCTCCACATGCAAGATAATCTTTGCCTCGGGACAAGCGTCGCACGTGGCTTTTGTGGTTTGTGCAAGGAGTTTCTCAAAGCAGTTCCAGTTAGAGGTCGAAGACGACGGCCGGCACTGATAAAGCATGTCATTAGGGCATCCCCACAGCATACCGTAACTGATCTCGTTACCTGTCTGTACCAATACCGTTACTTCACTACTTTTTGTCCATTATGGATATACACTCCCTTTTGCACGGGTCCTTTCGATAACCGCATGCCGGAGAGGGTGAACCAGACATTGTCGTTGCTGGCGTTGGCTTTGAGGCTCTTGATGCCGGTGGCGATGTCGATCACGTTGCCGTAGATCGTGCTGAGGCCATAGTAGTTGCCGTTCTTGAACTCCATGTCGTTCTGCTGCGGCTTCCCTGTGTTAGCCGAGAAAATGATGTGGGTAGGTGTTGAAGCTTTGGTGTCAGTATAGCTGCCGTCCCAGGTCCACTTATACACCTTGGAGCCATTGCTGTGGGTGCCCACAAGCGTGCAGGCCACACCCGGCCAATTACCGCCAGTATAGTTGCCTTTGTCGTCCCAGGCCCAGCAGTTGATCTTTGACACCGTTCCCCAGGAGACAGGCACCTCGAAGAAAGCACAGACCTCACCTTTATTGACTTTGCAGAAGGAGGGAATCTCGTGACTGCTTTTCTCTTCCGGAATGTTCTTGATGGCGGTAAGGTCCAGTCCGTCGGAAACATAGTATTTGAAGTTCTCTCCCTCGCAGGCAAGCTGGTAATCCTTGGTGTTGTAGTTGGGTTTGCCTAAGAGAAGGAGCACGCTGCCCTTGCTGCCCTCCACACACAGCACATAACCGTTTGTGCTGGCTTCCGATATGGTTACTTTGCTGGTATTGGTCACTCCGGCGAGCTGGCGGGCGAGAATGCACTTCTTGATGAGGGTCTTGTAGCTTTGCCAGTGGCTCAGCCAGATACAGGGCGTGCCGGGCATGGCGAGAATGTAGGCGTTTGCGGCAGCAATGTT
>CALJCU010000139.1 GCA_938023885.1 uncultured Prevotella sp.
AGTTAAGGTACATTGATAATGCCCCTTATCAGATATCAGAATTCAATCTCTCTCAAATACTGTGCAAAATTAACGATAAATATTTTGAAAACTCGAACATCTTTTTGAGTTTTAACAACAATTACAAACGTTTTGTGGTGTTTAGTGTTTAACCTAATCCCATTTTCTCCGCCTTCCGCTTCAGCAGTTCCATGAGCGGCTCACGCTCGTTCGGCACTTTATTGTCGAGCACGGCATCCTTAAGGGTCTGCTTGAGCATACCCACCTCACGCGACGGTCTGAGGTTGAACATCCGCATGATTTCATTGCCATCGATGACCGGCTGAAGCAGCCGTTTGTAGTCGCGCTCCTTGAGATCGGCTATCTTCTCGCGCACGATGCGGAAGTTCTCACGGAAACGGGCTTTACGCACCTCGTTCCTGCTCGTGATATCAGCATCACAGAGACGCATGAGGTCATCAATGTCTTCTCCTGCATCGTTGATGAGACGGCGTACGGCAGAGTCGGTCACTTCCTTATCGGCAATGGCAATAGGCCGCATGTGCAGTTCCACAAGTTTCTGCACATACTTCATCTTCATGTCCATCGGCAGTTTCAGTCTGCGGAAAATGGCAGGAATCATCTTGCCTCCGACATACGGATGATTGTGGAACGTCCAGCCCTGCACGGGGTCCCACCGTCTGGTCTTCGCCTTGCCGATGTCGTGAAGGAGCGTGGCCCAGCGGAGCCACAGGGAGGCAGGCTCCTTGCCGTCCTCAGGCTTGTTGCCCTCGCAGACGTTGTCGAGAACTTCCAGAGAGTGGTAGAAGTTGTTCTTATGGCTTCTTCCATTACGCGTCTCTACGAGGTCGAGCGCAGTGAGTTCAGGAAGGATAAGCTGGAGAAGACCGCAGCGGTGCAAGTCAACAAAGCCACGGCTCGGCTGCGGCGTCATCATGATCTTATTAAGTTCCTCGGAGATACGTTCTCCACTGATAATCTTGATGCGCTCAGCATTACGCTCCAAAGCCTCGAACGTCCCGCCTTCAATATAGAACTTAAGCTGTGCCGCGAACCGGATGCAGCGGAGCATGCGCAGCGGGTCGTCAGAGAATGTGACGTCAGGGTCGAGCGGAGTGCGGATAATGCCTTCCTGAAGGTCGCGGATGCCGCCGAACGGGTCCACAAGCTCTCCGAAGTGGTCTTTGTTGAGGCACACGGCGAGAGTGTTGATGGTGAAGTCGCGGCGGTTCTGATCATCCTCCAAAGTACCATTCTCCACTTGCGGTTTACGAGAATCGTGACTGTAGCTTTCCTTACGCGCCCCTACGAATTCAACCTCATGCCCGCACCATTTGACCTGTGCCGTGCCGAAGTTCTTGAACACAGAGATCCCTGCACGCCCCTCAAGACGGCTGCGGAAAGCCTTCGCCACCTCGATCCCGCTGCCCACGACAACGACATCGATGTCACTGCTTGGCCGCTCAAGGAAGAGGTCACGAACATAACCACCCACCACATAAGTCTCCATATGAAGACTGTCGGCAGCTTCCGAGATCTTATGGAATATATCTTTGTCTAACAGCTGTACCAGATCGGCATTGCTCAGCATTCTCATATTATTGCCTATTTGCTAATGGTGAACTTTACAGCGGCCGGGCCTTGTACCGGCCGCCCAACAAACATAGGGTAATTACAATAACCCTTTTGAAACAATTTGCAAAGGTAACAATAATTATTGAGATAGCGAAAGCATACGGCCTGCAAATGCCGATCGCCGTCATTTGTCGTTCGTCAGAAGATCATTTGTCGTTCGTCAGAAGATCGTGCGTCGTTCGTCAGAAAACCGTGCGACGTTCGACAGACAATAACATTAAAATTTGGCTGCACGGGAAAAATAATGTAACTTTGTGCGACAAACGATTAAGCTGATACAATAATTAAGCATAAAAGCAGTTTTATAATATAAACAGACACATCGTATTCATGAGAAAACTCATTATACTGCTCTTTCTTTCCCTTCCTCTGTCAGTGTTGGCCCAGTCGTCAATGACCGACTCACAGGTAGCAGACTATATCCAGCAGGAAGTGAAACGCGGCACTTCACAGTCGCAGATTGTCACACACCTCATGCAGAATGGCGTAGACATCTCTCAGATTCGCCGTGTGCGCAATGCCTATGAACGGAAGCAAGGAAACAGTGGTCTGGGAACAGCCAAGTCATCAGCAGGCAAGAGCCGCCTCCGCCAAGGAAACAGTGTCACCCGGCGCACCGGCCGTGAGCAGCAGGCTGACCGCAGAGCCACACAGAGCGAGGACAGGTTCCGCGACAACACCACCTCGCAGCGGATAGCAGGCAACAGTACATGGCAGAAACAATACAATGAGGATGACGCCGACTTCAAGGCTTTTCAGGAGAATATAGAAGCCATGACCCCACCCGATTCGCTTCATCTTCTCTTGGAAGAATATAAGAAGAATCAACAGAAAAAGGTTTTCGGGCGGGACATCTTCTCCAACCAGGACCTATCCTTTGAGCCTATCATGAATATCGCCACACCGCAGAACTATGTGCTCGGTGCGGGGGATGAGGTGTCGATAGACATCTACGGAGCCTCGCAGAAAACGGCAGACTGTACGGTCTCGCCCGATGGC
>CALJCU010000140.1 GCA_938023885.1 uncultured Prevotella sp.
GAACATCACGAGCGTAATTATCATTTATTTTAGTCGAAGCCTTTGCTTCCTTTTTATTACCTCTGTTCCTCTATCCCTCTCCTCGTGACAAAAAAATAAATATGCGTTTAAAAAACTTACTACTTATCGCATGCTGCTCTCTTTCGGCTTTAGTCTTCACAGTAAAAGCACAAAACCTAAAAGGCGGTAAAGCGAGCTACTACGCCAATTCACTTCATGGACATCGCACCAGCGATGGTTCTGTCTACCACAGAGACAGTCTCACCTGCGCGCACCGCACTCTCCCCTTCGGAACTATGCTGAAAGTGCGCAACTTGAGCAACGGCAAAGAAGTCATTGTAAAAGTAACGGACCGCGGACCTTTTTCCAAGTCACGTGTAGTGGACCTCTCCTTAGCTGCTGCCAAACAACTCGACATGGTAGGCAAAGGAACAGCCAGCGTAGAAGTAACAAAAGTAGGAGGTGGAGTTATTGAAGAATACACCCTACCCGAACTCCAACTTCTCGATCCTAAAACTGGCAACTATTACAGTATGTCAGAATGGAACGAAAAAGAAAGAGCTGCTAAGCAATTAGCACAACAGCGTGAAGCTGAAAAACGCCGCGCAGCCTATCTGGCCAAAGCCAAGCAACAGCAACCACGCTGGCGAGTGCTTGACAACAAACTGACCGCTAAGGCTAAAAAGTAACAGAACATCATTCAACCCACAAAAGCAAAGCCGCTGAGGAGCTATCCTCGGCGGCTTTTTTTTGATGGAACACTGCACATATAATGAAACATTCCACTAAAGCATCACCCAATGAAGTTTCAGTGAAGCTTCTGAAGCCTTTTTGAGAAAATTCATGAAGAAAAAGGACAAGTACTATATATGTCATCACAAATATCCTTATCGCGTTTTCAGATACAATAAGCCTATCAGCCGACATCCTTATTCTGTCAACCCACGCCCTTATTGTATCTACGCCTCCACCAACAGAGCTGAACATTATACACCTCGCCCTCTCTCCTGTTTTCATTTTTCCGTTGTCACATCGTCACGTTGTCACGCTTTGAGTACAACTCGCTGAAAACGTATCTTTTATGTGCGTGACGACGAGTGACAACGGTGTGACAACATTTTTTTTGTTGTCACGCATATAACTCATCATCTATCAGCGCGTTCTCCCTTTTGTGACAACGTGACAACAAAAAATGAGTTTTTTTAGGTAGGAGTAAAATAGGATGAGAAGAAAGAAAGGAGGTCATTGTATATTCTAGTTTTCAATATAGCAAAAGTAAAGGGCAGAGAACGCGAAAAACGAGTGTACAATCTTGATTGCTAAAATAAATTGTTAAATTCGCGTCCAAATAATAGATTGTAATATATGACAGCAAAACGTAAAATTCAGTTCAGCCTTGTCTATCGTGACATGTGGCAGAGCAGCGGTAAGTTTCAGCCGCGTGCTGATCAGCTGGCCAGGATAGCTCCCGTGTTTGTCGAGATGGGTTGCTTCTCGCGTGTAGAAACTAATGGTGGCGCCTTTGAGCAGGTGCAGCTCCTGGCTGGTGAGAATCCGAACAAAGCAGTGCGTGCTTTCACAACTCCTCTCCACAAGGCTGGCATTAAGACCCACATGCTGGACCGTGGCCTGAACGCGCTCCGTATGTATCCTGTGCCTGACGATGTGCGTCAGATGATGTATCGTGTCAAGCATGCACAAGGTACGGATATCACGCGTATCTTCGATGGCCTCAACGATATCCGCAATATTGCTCCGTCTATCAAATGGGCAAAGGAAGGTGGTATGACTCCGCAGGGTACGCTCTGTATCACGACCTCTCCTGTTCATACGCTCGACTACTATGAGAAGCTTGCTGATGAGGAGATCGCTGCCGGTGCAGAAGAGATCTGCTTGAAGGATATGGCTGGTATCGGTCAGCCTGCGTTCCTCGGTCAGCTCACCAAGCGCATCAAGACAAAGCATCCTGATATCCTCATTGAGTATCACGGTCACTCTGGCCCGGGTCTGTCGATGGCTTCCGTACTGGAGGTTTGCGAGAATGGTGCCGATATCATTGATACAGCTATTGAGCCCCTGGCTTGGGGAAAGGTGCATCCGGATGTCATCTCTGTGCAGAGCATGCTTAAGCATGCCGGCTTTGATGTGCCAGACATCAATATGAATGCCTACATGAAAGCCCGCGCCATGACGCAGGAGTTCATTGATGAGTGGCTCGGCTACTTCATCAACCCGGGTAACAAGGTGATGTCGTCACTGCTGCTCACCTGTGGTCTCCCAGGTGGCATGATGGGCTCGATGATGGCTGACCTCGGCGGTATGCGTGAGACAATCAATCATCTGCGCGCAAAGAAGGGTGAGCCGGAACTGTCTATGGACGACCTGCTCATCAAGCTCTTCGATGAGGTGGCTTACGTATGGCCGCGTGTGGGTTATCCGCCACTTGTGACCCCGTTCTCTCAGTATACAAAGAATATCGCTCTGATGAACCTCCTCACCATGGAGCAGGGCAAGGGTCGTTTCGTGATGATGGACGACAATATGTGGGGTATGATTCTCGGTAAGAGCGGCAAGGTGCCCGGTGAGATTGCGCCGGAGCTCGTGGAGCTTGCCAAGAAGCAGGGCCGTGAGTTCACGGATGTCGATCCCCACACACTGCTTCAGGCGGCTCTCGCTGACTTCCGTAAGGAGATGGACGAGAACGGTTGGGAGTATGGAGAGGACGACGAGGAGCTCTTCGAGCTTGCCATGCACCCGGAGCAGTACCGCAACTATAAGAGCGGTCAGGCAAGGAAGAACTTCCTTGCCGATCTACAGAAGGCGAAGGATGCCAAGCTCGGCGCCAAGGTGTCGCCAGAGGAGGCTGTCGCCTTCAAGCACGCGCAGGCGGATGCTATTGTCGCCCCTGTGCGCGGACAGATCTTCTGGGACTTCCAAGGTGACGGCGAGACAGAGCCGGCCGTGGAACCGTACATCGGAAAGGAATACAAAGAAGGAGACGCTTTCTGCTGGATTCAGGCTCCTTGGGGCGAGTTCGTGGAGGTCAAGGCTGACCTTGGCGGACAGCTCGTGGAGATCAACGCCAGGCAGGGATCCAGGGTGCAGAAAGGAAACGTGATAGCATACATCAAACGTAATTGCTGATTCTGCCGTTTCTTTTATGGATTACAATTCTATAATCGATAAATATTATCCCGAGGTCAACCGGCTTCGGGATATTTTGATGGTTCACTCTACGCTTGTCACGCAGCGTGCGCTCAGGATCTGTGATGCCCATCCCGAGTTGCGTCTCGACCGCCGTTTCGTAGAGGAGGCAGCGATGCTTCATGACATTGGCATCTGTCGTTGTGATGCGCCTGAGATTTGTTGTTTCGGTACGGAGCCTTATCTCCGTCACGGCCTCATCGGTGCTGAGATGATGCGCGCAGAGGGCTTCCCCCGCCACGCCCGTGTCTGTGAGCGTCATACAGGAGCAGGTATTACACGTGAACAGATT
>CALJCU010000141.1 GCA_938023885.1 uncultured Prevotella sp.
TTATCCAAATGCGATGTCGTCGGAGTCGGCGGGCTCGCTGTCATGAGCGTCGGCCTTGTCATCGTGCAGCTCTGGCAGGTCGGGCACGTCGCCGGGCTCGAAGTGGATGGTGCCTTGCTTGTATTCCTCACCGACGACGGTGCGGCTGTGTTTGCGGCGTGTGCGCTGACCGTAGTCGATGGGCTTGCCGTAGTCGCTACGATAGCAGTCCTCGAAGCCCTCACGGATGTCACGCATCATGTCGCCACGCTCGGCGTTGCTGATGAGCATGTTGAGCAGCTGGAGGATGCTCTGATAACCATTGTCGGCAGCCAACGCCCTCAACCGTCGGTAGGTCTCGGGCAACAGGTTCTCAAGGGTACGCTCCACGATGGTGCCGACATTCTCGGTCTGCTCCCAGTTGCACAGGAATGGAGTCTTGACGTGGATGCCTATCTTGCCGTGCTTGCGTCCCTCTTCATCGCAGAGGTAGTACGTGGCCTCACAGATTTGTTTTCGTGTCGATGGGTCCGCAAGGTTAAGGGCTCCGGCCCATCCGCTCATGTGCTCAAACACGCCCATCATCTCTTCCATCTCCGGCGTGAGGTTGTGACGGTCGGACATGTAACGGATGAACACGCTCACCGCGTTCTGCAAGAGCTCGTAGACATTCATCCCGTGCCGGCGTGCCAGCCGTCCCAGAAGCTCGTAGGCCTCGGGGCTCACCTTCGTGGCGATAGCCTTGTATTCTTTGTTTTCTCGTGCCATTTATAAAAACTTTACAAATTCTAAACCTAATTGATCTCTCAACCTTGCGAAGTGCTCATTACGCTTGCAGAGGTCGTCGACTGCCTTGCGCCCGCGTTCCATCAGTGTGTCGGTGACCTTGACCGCCTTGCGGGGTGGCGCGGCATTGGTGCGCAGCTGACGCACAAGGATGTCGGCGATGTCGGCCTTGGGCCCGTCTTCTGGCAGCCAGTAGCGGGTGACGTAATCGCTTCTGATGCTCATCTTGTCATAGCCGATGGCCCTCATGCGCTCGGTCCACTGGCCGATGCCGTCGTGGTCGGGAAACAGTTGGATGTACCGGCCCTGGTCTATCATCGGTTGCAGTCGCTCACGTGTCAGATAGGTCATCCCGCCACAGGCCACCCACAGCGCGTCCTCGGTCAGCCCCCAATAGATGGCACAGATGATGGCGGTCTTTTCGCTCTCGACGACGTTGATGGTGGCATGGGGTGCCAACGGCAGCAGGTGAAGGCCAAAGAGGCAGGTCTTGTAAGGGGTGGCGTTGAGAGCGACGCGTCCGGCCTTGGACAGCAGGTTATGGACCCAATGGAAGTTGCCCTTGGTCGTGCGGTCACGATGACCGTCAGCCTTGTAAAGCATCATCTTTCCCGTCCGCAGCGTGCAGTCGTAGTCGAATTGCCAGAAGATCGTATGACCTTGCCGGGCGTGACCGACCGCATAGTCCTTGAGGATGATAGGCAGACGCTTGCGCTGCTCAGCGTCCCAGGGCAGCGACCGAAGCCAATTGCACAGCGTGTCGCCCTCGGTGTTGAGTCTCATGGTTGCGTAGGCCGATGGCAGCGCAAGCCACTTCTTTTCCTCCACCTTTGGCTTCACCGGCACGCGCTTGGACAGCGAGGTCGTAGATCGCCGTCCGCCGGTGTCGATACCATAACGCTGACCAAGCATCTCGACCGCCTTGAGGAAGTCGACGCGTTCCATCCGGCGGATGAAGTCGATACTGTCACCATGCGCACCACAAGCATAACAGCAGTAAGTGCCCTTGTTGCGGTTGACGACAAACGACCCAAGGTGGTGGTCATTGTGGAACGGGCACAAGCCCAGCCAGTCGCGGCCCTTGCGGTGCAGCTCCACATAGCCGCCGACGACATCCACGATGTCCGCCGCGTCCTTGATTCGATTGAGGGTTATTTCGTCCATAATTCTTTATTTCTGTAATAGAAAGAGAAAAAATCAATACTTGAGGCCTATACTCCTATTTAATCGCGCGAGCGCGCGGGCCCACACCCGTTTTAATTCTTCTTTCTATAATTCTATATGCCTATGGCAAGAATTATAGAAAGAAGAATTAAAACGGGGCGAGTGGACGGAATTTAGCCGGGTTTGTCAGGTTTTATTATTTCGCCACGCTCGGCCTTGAAGAACGTCTTACCATCACCGGCCACCAGCTGACCGGCAGCGATGGCCTTGCGCTTGTCATTGTAGAAGTCGAAGCGTCCGGGACGGGCCTGCCCGGGATGCTCAGCCTTCCAGGCCTCAAGGTATGCTTTCCACAATTCTGAGTTGGTGGCGTGGCTGCCCTCGCTGTCAGTCATCCACTTCACCTTGTCGAAGCAGCTCACACCCTCGACAGTCGGGTCGTATTGGCATTTTCCCACCTTATGCGGCAGGACGGGCTTGCCGGTAATGTTGCCAGGCTTCTCGTAGGTGGCGCGGAACCGGTCGGTTGGGGCGTTGTCAATTATCGACAGCATCACCTTGCCCACCTTGTCGGCAGCCTCTTCCAGTGTATTCACGCCGCAAAAAGCCATTAAGGTCTGATCGTCCATGGTGCCAAGCATCGCCGAGAGAAGGGCGGTGCAATGTTGCACGTAGTTGTTGAGTGTTAAGTCGGTTTTCTTTTCCATTGTCGTTGATTAAAAGGGTTCCTTGTCTGTCTTTGCCCCGTCGCCCAGTGGATTATCCCACTGCTTTGCGAGCTCACTGTTAAGATAATAGGGTTTGCGGTTCTGATGCAGGATGATGCCCAACTCGGTGCCCTGCTTGAGCACCTTCGATTGTGCAGCCGCTCCACAGATGTTGTGATCGGCGAGCATTCCGTTTATCTCCTCCCGACTGACCCCCTCACGCTTCCAGGCCAGCGACTTGAATAGCTTTACCACGACGTCGTCGTT
>CALJCU010000142.1 GCA_938023885.1 uncultured Prevotella sp.
ACCTGAGCAAAGAACTCAGGGGAGCCGTTGCCGTGAGGAATGGCGATGTAAGCATACCACAGGCCGTCGGGCTGCCGGTGAGCGTAGCGCCGTTTCCAGGTCCTGAACGACTCATGGTTGTCCCGGACAGGCGCGAACGACGGGTTATGATGGTCAGGTGCCATGACCGTTGCCGGGGCATGGAAGTCGAGTGACGGGTCGTTTTTCAAGGCATTGAACTCCTCCATGTACATCCGCCTGGCCTCTTCCTCTCCATAACGGTAGAAGACGTAACGCATGCGCGCCTTATGGCGGTTACGACGGTTGCCGTATTTGTTGAACCAGTTCTTCAGAGCCTTGGCTGCGCGGTAGAGGTCTTTCTCGGGAAGGAAGTCGAATACCTCAAAGCCCGTCGTGGGGTTAGGCGCCGTACTGCCGGCGATAAGCACACGGAAACCGCGCCGGCCGGCCACGACACGCGCCTGAAGACCTAAGTCGGCTACATAGGAGTAGTTGGCGTGTGCCACATCATAGTCGAAGGCCACCTTGTATTTACGCGGCATCGTATAGGAGTCTTTCTCGGCGATGAGCAGTGATGTCAGTTCCTCGACATAAGGATAGACATCGAAGGCCTCGTCAGCGGTCACGCCACTGCGGTCGTTGACCATCATGTTACGCACGGTGTTGCCACCGCCGCCGGCTGTGGAGAGCCCGTATCCGGCAAGCTTGCGGAGGGCAGGCGTGGTGTCGAGGATGTCGACGTTGTGGATCTGAATCTCCTGACGCGTGGTGATATGCAGATGCGACGCAGAGACCTGATGACCGACGAACGCCACCTCCTTCAACTGCTTCGGGGTGATAAGACCGCCGGTGCAACGGATGCGGAGCATGTGGTGATGATTCTTACGCTGTTCGTAGATACCCATCGGCACACGGTTCGACTTCAACTCGCCTGCTGTGATCTCACCGTCTTTATATTTCCTGATAAGTGACTCGGTGTAGTCGATGTCACTTGCCAATGTTGTCGGAATTCTGTACATAATGTTCTTGTTTATCCACTACCTGATTGTTCTTTATCCCGAATGAGTTGAGGTGTATGCCCTGGTAAAGAGAAAGGATGGCATAGCGTATCGTCGGGTCGTTGGCCAGTCGCAAATCTTCCTGTGACGGACGGGAGGGCGAGGCAGGATGGGAGTGCCAGTTGGCGAGAATCCTCAAGCCGTTCCGGCGGGCGTAGCGAAGGGCGGCAAACTGGTCTTTCGGAGCGAAAGAGAAATGCCTGGAACTGTGGTCGATGTTCTCCATCCGGTAATTCTCTGTTACTACTCCATCTGTTCCCAAGAGATAGCCGCAGGTCTCCTGCGGCGCGTCTTTCTGTGCCTGGGCGATGAGTTCGTCTACGATGTTCTGCGGTATCGTCATTGTATTATCGGTTATTTATTGTGCAGGTCGCAGGCGGCCTGTTCGTAATCGATGAGCTCCGTGATCGTCGGGTGTGACCCGCAGACTGGACAGGAGTCACGCTGCCTGACAGGGATGATACGGAACTCCATCGTCTTGGCTTCGAAGGTCAGCAACCGGTCCGTCAGCAGATCACCGATACCAAGGATATATTTCAGGGCCTCGGCAGCCTGGATGGTGCCCAGCATGCCGGTGATGGCACCTAAGACACCTGCCTGAGAACAGGTCGGAACGGCGCCCGCTGGCGGCGGCTCCTTGAACATACAGCGGTAACAGGCTGAGCCGGGAACATGGGTGAAGGTCTGGCCACGGAAACGGAGGATGCCACCATGGCTGAAGGCCTTGCCTGCCTTGACACAGGCATCGTTGATGAGGAACTTCACGGGGAAGTTGTCGGTGCCGTCAATGATGAAGTCATAGTCCCGGATGATGTCTATGATGTTGTCACTGTAGAGAAACTCCCGGATGGCGTTGACCTTCACATCGGGGTTGATGGCCTGCATCTTCTCCTTGGCGCTCTCAACCTTCGGACGGCCTGCATCCTTCGTGAAATGGATAATCTGCCGCTGCAGGTTACTCAGGTCGACAACGTCACCGTCGACAATACCTATCGTTCCTACGCCGGCTGCAGCCAAGTACATCGCTGCGGGAGCTCCAAGACCGCCTGCTCCGATGATGAGGACCTT
>CALJCU010000143.1 GCA_938023885.1 uncultured Prevotella sp.
CATCTTGCAAGTCCCCTCATCAGCATGTCTATTCCAACTCGCTGAGTTCCAGCCATCTCATCTCCTTCCCATCAAGTTCATCTTTAATCTTCGGCAAGCGCTTGCTCTTTGTCGTAAGGTCTTCCACAGAGAGGGCCCCGCTGCACAGTTCCGTCTCTATCTGTTTCTGTTCTGACTCCAAGGCCTTGATGTCTTTCGTGAGCTGCCCGAACTCACGCTTCTCCTTGAAGGTCATACGCTTGCGGGTGTCGTGATGATAGTCTTTCTTCTCCGCCTTCTCTTTCTTGACGGTGGCTTCATCTTTCTCCGCCTTCAATGCTTTCCACTCACGGTACTGTGTATAGTTGCCCGGGAAATCCTTGATGACACCATTGCCTTGGAAGACAAGCAGATGGTCTACAACCTTATCCATAAAGTAACGATCGTGACTCACCACAATGACACAACCGGGGAAGTTCTGTAAGTATTCCTCCAGAACCTGCAGCGTCTGAATATCAAGGTCGTTGGTAGGCTCGTCGAGTACAAGGAAGTTGGGGTTCTTCATCAGCACCGTGCAGAGATAGAGCTTGCGACGCTCTCCCCCACTGAGCTTGTAGACGTAGTTCTGTTGCTGTTCAGGCGTGAACATGAAGTAGTTGAGAAACTGTGAGGCCGTCATCTTCCTGCCCCCACCCAAGTCGATATAATCGGCAATATCCGTAATGATGTCGATGACTTTCTGACTATCATCAAACTTCAGGCCGTCCTGGGAGAAATAGCCAAACTTTACCGTCTCACCGATATCGAACTTGCCGCTGTCAAGCGGCACGATACCGAGAAGCATCTTAATGAATGTCGACTTTCCCGTGCCGTTGTTTCCAACGATACCCATCTTCTCGAAGCGGGCAAAGTTATAATAGAAGTTATCGAGGATAATCTTGTCGTTCCCCTCTGAATCGGAGAACTTCTTTGATACGTACTGGCACTCGAAGATCTTCGATCCGATATAGACATTACTCGCCTTGAGCCGCATCTGCCGCTCCTCGATACGCTGATGAGCCTTGTTCTGAAGCTCATAGAACGCCTCCTCACGGTAATGCGCCTTATGGCTTCGGGCCTGTGGCGTGGAGCGCATCCACTCGAGCTCCTTGCGGTAGAGGTTGTTGGCACGGGCTATCTCCGCACGGCGATTGTCCGTGCGCTCCTGCCGCTTCCCGAGATAATAACTGTAGTTGCCGCGATAGGTATAGGTCGTCTCATCGTCCAACTCGAGGATGACGTTACAGACGTGGTCGAGGAAATAACGGTCATGGGTCACCATGAGCAGCGTCAGTGTGGAGCGCGAGAGATAGTTCTCCAGCCACACTATCATCTCAAGGTCGAGATGGTTGGTAGGCTCGTCGAGGATAAGAAAGTCGGGCTCGGTGATGAGCACGTTAGCCAGTGCCACACGCTTCTGCTGACCACCGCTGAGCTCTTTCATCGGCTGCTGAAGGTCATCGATATGCAGCTGTGTGAGGATCTGCCTGGCTTTCAACACCCGCCCGGGATCGCCATGATGATTGAAGCAGGCGTCGAGCACCGACTCGTCGGGATCAAATTCCGGTATCTGCTCCAGATAACC
The DNA here is from genome assembly GCA_938023885.1 of uncultured Prevotella sp. Classification (GTDB taxonomy): domain Bacteria; phylum Bacteroidota; class Bacteroidia; order Bacteroidales; family Bacteroidaceae; genus Prevotella. The sequence continues at coordinate 1,604 of CALJCU010000143.1, forward strand.
GATGCGTATATCATTGTGGAAGATGACAGATCCGCTGTCGTAGCCTTCCTTGCCGGCGATAATCTCCAGAAGCGTTGACTTTCCCGTACCGTTCTTGGCAATGAGGCCTACCTTCTGCCCTTCGGCGATAGAAAAACTGATATCCTCGAAAAGTACCCGGGCTCCGAAGCTCTTCGTTAAACCCTGAATATCTAAATATGGTGTCATTTTGTTGCTATTCCCGAATGTCTTTAAGAATCTTCCCGATATAATCGAGCACTTCCTCCTTACCTGTCTTCCTATCGGCTGAAGTGATGAAATAAGGCGGAAGAGACTCCCACGTGTCGAGGAGTGCATCCATCCATGCCTTGGCATTAGCCTGTGCCTTTCCCACACTAAGCTTGTCAGCCTTCGTAAAGATAATAGAGAACGGGATATTGCTTGCTCCGAGCCAGTCAATAAACTCACGGTCAAGCTTCTGCTGCTCATGGCGGATGTCGATGAGCACAAACACATTGGCGAGCTCCTCACGCTGGAGGATATACGAGCGTATCATACGGTCGAGCTTGTCGCGCTCCGTCTTTGAACGCTTGGCATAGCCATAGCCCGGAAGGTCTACGAGATACCACGTACGGTTGATGATGAAGTGGTTGATGAGCAGTGTCTTGCCGGGAACGGCTGAGGTCTTTGCCAAGCCTTTGTGGTTGCAAAGCATATTGATAAGGCTCGACTTTCCCACATTGCTTCGTCCGATAAAAGCAAACTCCGGACGATGGCCTTTCGGGCACATCGTCACTGTGGGCGAGGAAATGGTGTATTCGGCTGTCTTTATTTCCATGATTAAATGTTTTTACGTGCAAAGATAATGATTATCTATTATTTTTTTGCTAACTTTGCGCCTAAATATTAAAATACAAGGTAAAAAGAAATATATTATGGCTAAGAGATTTGCCGAGCACGACCGTCTTGACCTTACCAAGACCAATGACAAAGTGTTAGCAGAATGGGAAAAGGATGACATCTTCCACAAGAGCATTGATGAACGTGAGGGTTGTCCCAAGTTCATTTTCTTTGAAGGTCCTCCTTCTGCCAACGGTCACCCCGGTATTCATCATGTGCTGGCCCGTTCCATCAAAGATACATTCAACCGTTACAAGACTATGCAGGGCTTTCAGGTGAAGCGTAAGGCTGGCTGGGATACCCACGGACTGCCCGTGGAGATCAATGTCGAGAAGGAACTGCATATTACAAAGAAAGATATCGGCACAAAGATTTCCGTAGAGGAATACAACCGTCACTGTCACGAGGATGTACTCCGTTTCACAAAGGAATGGGATGAGCTCACGAAGAAGATGGGCTATTTCGTTGACCTCGAGCACCCTTATGTGACATTCCACAACAAATATATCGAGACGCTGTGGTGGCTCTTGAAGCAGCTTTACAACAAAGGACTGCTCTATAAGGGCTATACCATTCAGCCGTACTCTCCTGCCGATGGCACGGGTCTGAGTTCTCATGAGCTGAACCAGCCGGGCTGCTACCGCGACGTGAAAGATACGACGGTCACAGCTCAGTTTCTTATCACTGATCCGCGTGAGGCATGGACAAAATGGGGCAAGCCCGTCTTCCTCGCATGGACGACAACGCCATGGACTTTGCCTTCCAATGTGGCACTCTGCGTAGGGCCGAAGATTGACTATGTAGCTGTAGAGACCTATAACCCTTACAACGGCGAGCCTATCACCGCCATCCTTGCTGAGAGTCGTCTGTCGGCTTATCTCGACCCTGCACAGGAAGTGAAGGACGGTGAGCTGCCTGCCTTCGACAAGGATAAGAAAGGTTGCGCATGGAAGGTCATTGACCACATGAAAGGTGTTGACCTCGTGGGACTGCACTATCAGCAGCTCATGCCATGGGTCAAGCCTTGCGAGAAAGTGATCCGGTACAGTCATCAGTATGTCAACGACTATGCCGGGAAGCATCCTGAGAAGGTATTCATGAGCAAGGATGGCCGTGACAAGTTCGTGGAGATGGCTGACGAAGCATTCCGCGTCATCCCCGGTGACTATGTCACAACTGAGGATGGTACAGGTATTGTCCACACCGCCTCAACCTTCGGTGCCGATGATGCCAAGGTTTGTATCGATGCTCACGTGCCTGCCCTCTACCTCATCAACAAGCAGGGCGAGACCCGTCCTATGGTTGACCTCCAGGGTAAATATTATCTGCTCAGCGACCTCGACGAGAACTTCATCGAGCATTGCGTCAACGTGGAGGCTTACAAGCACCATGCCGGCGACTACGTGAAGAACGCATACGACCCGAAGTTCAACCCCGACGGCGTGTGGGACCGCAAGGCTTCTGAGAAAGCTGAGGACCTGAACATCGTCATCTGCATGGAGATGAAGCAGGAAGGTACCGCCTATAAGATTCAGAAGATGGTGCACAACTATCCTCACTCCTGGCGTACCGACAAGCCTATCCTCTATTATCCCCTCGACAGCTGGTTTATCCGCGACACGGCGAAGAAACAGGAGATGGTTGCGCTCAACAAGACCATTCACTGGCAGCCTGAGTCAACGGGCACAGGCCGCTTTGGCAACTGGCTCGAGAACCTCAACGACTGGAACCTCTCCCGTTCCCGTTTCTGGGGCACACCGCTGCCTGTCTGGCGCGATGAGAACCGTCACGAGAAATGTATCGGCTCCATTGAGGAACTTTACAACGAGATAGAGAAGTCGGTGAGGGCCGGATTCATGAAGAGCAACCCCCTCAAGGACATGGGTTTTACAGTAGGCGACTTCAGCGAGGAGAACTACAACAAGATTGACCTCCACCGCCCTTATATCGATCGCATCATCCTCGTCAGCGACGAGGACAAGCCGATGAAGCGCGAGAGCGACCTCATCGATGTGTGGTTCGACTCAGGCTCGATGCCTTACGCTCAGCTCCACTATCCGTTCGAGGGTGAGATTGCACCCGAAGGACTCAAGGCTACGGGCAAGAGTGAGGCTGAATACCGCAGCGAGCTTGTGCACAGCACGTACACAGGTACTCCTGTTCCTCCCGCCTTTTTCCCCGCTGACTTCATCAACGAGGGTGTGGACCAGACCCGTGGATGGTTCTTCACGCTCCATGCCATCGCCACAATGGTGTTCGGCTCCGTGGCCTTCAAGAACGTGATCTCCTCAGGTCTCGTGCTTGATGCCAAGGGTAACAAGATGAGTAAGCATGTAGGCAACGTAACCGATCCGTTCGAAATGATCAACAAGTACGGCGCCGACCCCGTGCGATTCTATATGCTCACCAACTCAGAGCCGTGGGACAACCTGAAGTTCGATCCCAATGGTGTGGATGAGTGCTGCCGTAAGTTTTTCGGTACATTATATAATACGTATAGCTTCTTTGCACTCTATGCCAACGTGGACAACTTTGATCCCGCTGCCGCACAGGTGCCTTTGGGGAGGCGTACGGAGATTGACCGTTGGATTCTCTCTTGCCTGAACACACTCGTGAAGGGTGTACAGACAGAGCTCGACAATTATGACCCGACACGTGCAGGACGTCTCATTGATGCTTTCGTCAACGATGATCTCAGTAACTGGTACGTACGTTTGAACCGCAAACGTTTCTGGGGCAAGGAGATGAGCGAGGACAAGCTCAGCGCTTACCAGACCCTCTACACCTGCCTTATGACCGTAAGCAAGGTGATGGCTCCTTTTGCCCCATTTTTCGCTGACCAGCTCTATCACGACCTCGGCGGCCAGTTGGAGAGCGTGCATCTCGACACCTTCCCGAAAGTCGACGAAACACTGGTTGACACTGATCTCGAGGCCCGTATGAAAGTGGCTCAGCAGATCACATCGATGGTCCTCGCCCTGCGCCGTAAGGTCAACATCAAGGTGCGTCAGCCGCTGGCAAAAATTATGATTCCTGCTGTCGATGATGAGCAAAAGAAGCATATCAGGGCTGTCGCTGACCTTATCAAGAATGAAGTAAACGTAAAGGAGCTCTCTTTCGTAGAGGATTCGGGCTTCCTCGTGAAGAAAGTGAAGTGTAACTTCCGCGTGATGGGCAAGAAGTTCGGCAAGCTCATGAAGAGCGTGGCTGCTAAGATAAACTGTCTCTCTCAGGAAGAGATCTCCTCCTTGGAGAAGAACGGCTCTATCTCCTTTGATATTGATGGCCAGCCTGTCACCATAGAGGCTGCCGATGTGGAAATTATCTCTGAGGACATCCCCGGATGGCTCGTGAGCAACGAGGGTAACCTCACCGTGGCCCTTGAAGTGAAGCTGACACCTGAACTGAAGAAGGAAGGTACAGCACGTGAGCTCATCAACCGCATTCAGAACCTCCGTAAGGAAAGTGGTCTCGAGATTACGGATCGTATCAAGCTTACCATCGCTCCTCACGAGGAGACCAACGCTGCTGTCGAAGCTTTCGGTGACCTCATCAAGAGTCAGGTACTTGCCAACTCCATCACCGTTGCCGAAAACAACGGCACCGGGGTGGATATGGATAAGTATAAGGTCAACATCAAAGTAGAGAAAGCCTAATATCCAGGATTAACCATCATTTTTAATAGTCATGCAAGTAAAGCGTTACTCTGACGAAGAGTTGGAAGAGTTCCGTGAGATTATCAATAGGAAGCTCACGGTTGCCAGGCAGAGCTACAACGACGCCATGCAGGAGTTGAGCAACAAGGGTAACAACACAGACGCTGACACTGCGCCGACCTATCATATCTTGGAGGAAGGCACAGAGGTCATCGAGCGTGAGAACCTTATCCAGAAGGCGCAGCGCGAGTATAAGTTCATACAATCGCTGGAGGCTGCTCTGATAAGAATCAAGAACAAGACCTATGGCATCGACCGTATCACGGGGGAGCTCATCCCCAAGGAGCGGTTGCGCCTGGTGCCTCACGCAACACTCAATGTGTCTACCAAAAACGCAAGAAAGAAGTGAAGAGAAAAGGACTGGTGGCGTGGGCGATCATCATCGCCATCCTCATTATTGACCAGGTGATAAAGCTCCACGTCAAGACAACAATGACCCTCGGTGAGTCGATAAGAATCACCGACTGGTTCTATATCACGTTCATAGAGAACAACGGAATGGCCTGGGGCATGACCTTTGTCAACAAGCTGTTCCTGAGTATCCTGCGTATCGTGGCTGTGGGAGCCATCGGCTGGTTTATCCGGCAGGTGGTGAAGCAGAAGGGACGCATGCTCTATGTCGTGTTTCTCTCCATGGTCTTAGCCGGTGCAGCAGGCAATATTTTTGACTCATTGTTCTACGGACTGTGTTTCACGGCATCTACACCATACGCTGTCTCCTACACAGTACCGTTCGGATCGGGTTACGCAGGCTTCCTCATGGGTAAAGTTGTGGATATGTTCTATTTTCCTATCATCCACACAACGTGGCCCGCATGGATGCCGTTGGTAGGCGGAGAGAGTTTCACGTTCTTCTCACCCGTGTTCAACTTTGCCGATGCCTCTATCACGACAGGTGTCATCTGCCTGTTGCTCTTCTGCTCGAAGGACCTGGCAGCTATCGGTGATACCATCAACATTGCAAGAGGAAAACAGAAAAAGGCTGATACTTCTGAGAGAGACAAGAAGAAAGAATAAACCATGCGTAAAACATTATTTTTCTTTATTGCTGCTTTCATCGTGGTTTTCCTTTCCGTGAGCTGCGACCACGAAAAGAGCATCGTCTCCTCCAGGGAAATGGAGGATATTCTCTACGACTACCATCTTGCGGATGCCATGACTCAGCAATCACAGGGAGGATATGCCCAAAACGCAGTAGCTTATCGGGCTGCAGTATTAAAGAAATATGATGTTACGCAAAGTGAGTTCGACTCGTCGATGGTCTATTACATGCGACATACCGATGAGCTTCACACCATATACCTGCATGTCTCCGACCGTATGCAGGAAGAGGCTGACAAGGTAGGCGCAAGCTCGTCAGGCGGCGTGACGGCTCAGGGTGACTCTGCTGATGTATGGAATGGAGAGAAGTCGATTGTACTCATCCCCAATGAGCCATTCAACCTCTATTCTTTTGACCTCAAGACGGACACGACGTTCCATAAAGGAGACCTTCTGATTCTCAACTTTAAGTCGGATTTCATCTTCCAGGACGGTATGCGCGATGGCGTGGCGCTGCTCTCCGTCACATTAGGCAACGACAGCATTGCATCTTCCGTGACACACATCTCTTCGTCCATGTCCTCAACCTTGCAGATAATGGACAATGACAGTCTTGGGATAAAGAGAATCCGTGGATTCTTCCTTTTGACCAAGAACGACAATGCCAACAGCTCGTCTACGACACTTCAATTGATGAGCATCCATAACATTCATCTCATCCGCGTGCATCCAACGAAGAGACGTGGACCATCTGCCCCCGTGACTCCGTCTGACGGCAGGATTCCTGTCAGTCCCAATGTACCGGACTCAGAGCGGATGAGGCCACAAATGATGAGGTAAACAAAAAATAATAATACATATGAGGAAACACATACTGACAGCACTTTTCCTAACAATAGCCGCCGCTGCTTCTGCCTGCACCAACTTCATTGTAGGCAAGAAGGCAAGTGTCAACGGAAGCGTCATCTGCACGTATAATG
>CALJCU010000144.1 GCA_938023885.1 uncultured Prevotella sp.
GAACTCGTTGTGAATACGCGCTTACCGCTGCCACCGCCGCCGTACAGCATATTGATCGAAGCCACCTCACTCTCTGCCTGCACCACCGCCATGCCCGTAGTCTCCCACGGTTTCAGCATGGCGAGCGTCTCTATTACCTCAGTCTGCGGGGTAATAGGATAACCGAAAAACGCATCGGCACCACAACGGATGGCAGCATGCGCCAGGGCCTCATTGCCTTTCATCAGCATCACTTCCTGTTGTTTCATGCCTTCTCCTCCACTTTTTTACGATATACAGTAATACATCCATCGGGGCATACTACCGCACACGAGGTGCACCCTGTGCAGCAGTCAGCCTTTGCGCTGGGCTGTGCATAGGGATAGCCGTGGACATTAACCTTCATACTTTCCAGCTCAATCGCCCCGACAGGGCAGGCTTCCACGCATTCCGCGCAGCCTTTGCATCTGTCGGTATCAACGACGATAGCTCCTTTAATCTTTATCATCATGCTTTTAAGGGTTGTAATAATCGCGACAATAGAAAGCGACAATCTCTTCCGTCATCTGCCTCGCGAACTTTGCGGGGCCATCAGGATTGAGCTGTTCGGCACGCATATAGCATTCTATAGCATGTTGCCAGTCTTGCTGGCTACGATACTCATTGCCTCTCTCGTACCATTCTTTGTCAGACGTTGATTCCATATGTAATTTGTTAACGTTAGGAAGTTCAGAAATCCAGCCTAATATTCCAAGAGTTACAAGCCGCAGGATATTATTAATGCCATGACTTCTGGGCTTCCAAAGACTTATACCCTGTAGAGCAGCCCGTTGACGAGATCGTCTTTCGCAATGGCCTTTATGCGGACATGCAGTTTCTTCCCCGTGGCATTGCGCGGTATCTGCTCCACGAAGCGGTAGAAACGCGGACGCTTAAAGTTAGCAATATCCGGTGACTCCTTGCAGAACTCATCGAGATCTTCCGGCGTGAGGCTCTTGTCCTTACGCACCACGTAAGCAGTGACAACCTGACCGCGTATCTTGTCAGGCACATAAGTCACGATACTGTCGGCCACCTTCGGATGCTTGTTGAGCACCGCCTCAATCTCCGTCGGATAGATGTTCTCACCCGAAGAGATAATCATATCATCCTTACGACCCAAGATGGTGATGTACTGGTGCTTATCCCATGTAGCAAGGTCGCCGGTATAGATAAAGCCTTTATAATATTTATTTCTTGTCTCCTCTTCATTGTCGAAGTATTTGTACGGTGACTTTGCAGGAGAAGATATGATGACCTCACCGGTCTCCTCACTGTCCATTGCCAC
>CALJCU010000145.1 GCA_938023885.1 uncultured Prevotella sp.
GTACTAAACACTGCGTCATCGGCGAAATCGACAGTCGTGAAGAGCCGCAGAGAGTCGATGGAAAAAGCGAGACACAAGGCGGTTAATTACCACATCCCCTGTATTTCCCTAACGTCGTTAATGGCCCTGATGACCTTGCCGTCGACCGTGCGAAGAGTGACATTGGGATAAGCTATGCCTTTCGCCGTCTTCTTTGCCTCAGCAACCTTCTTCACGAAAGCAGCATAGCCCGCAGCATCACTGTTATCGCGGAAACGAGTCACCATCTCGTCGAGCTGTACGGACGTATAATAGAAATGGCGATTGAGACTCTTCCCTTGCAGATAAAGACTATACGGCTCCATAGGGTGAACCCAGAGATAATTATCACTGTGCTGCTGATAGACGGCCTTCAGCGAGTCGGCTGTACGCGACAGTCGTTCACCGATAGCCTTGTTGGGATGCTCTGGGCCACCAAGCTCCTTGCCGCCATAGAGGTAATGCCAGGGATGGCAGAATGGATCGTGAAGGTGTTGCCGGCGAAAGCAGAGGAAGGAGCTATCAGACTCACACACAAAAGGATATTATAAATTTTCATTATTAACTATTTTCTTTGTTTTTACCACAGACCTTATTCCTTTATTACCACAGATGAGAAACAATGAAAAACAATAATGCCTACCCATTGCTTTCATCTGTGGTAAATTATTGTTTCTCATTGTTTCTCATCTGTGGTTAATAACAATCAGTTCTTCAGCGCAACCTCAATCTTGTCGTCTTGTATAGGTGACCCTTCTTGACGGCAAACTCATCAATACCAATCTTAGTCACCTTTGAGATGTCCAGATGTGAATACTTGCCCTTCTGGTATTTCTTGTGGATATCCTTAACCATATCCCAGCCCACTCCAAGATGTCTGGCTATATTACTTATAGCTCGTCCCAGTCTCAGAAGGTCTACTACATGTCTTTGGAACCTGAAAGTACAGTTTACATTACCATAAGTAAAAGGAATGTCTACCTGGTGAGCCCTACCACAATTCAGACCATATCGCACGACTTCCCTGCTGCCGCGAAATAGGATACCTGACAACCAATATTTCTTTTATTTATTTGTCATTCTCACAGAAATAATGTATTTTTGCAAAACAAATGAGTTGCACGTGTTACCCGAATTGCGTTAAGCATATGGAAAATGTGACGATATTCTTCGGAGAGCTGCTTATCACTGTAGCTTTTTGCATCTGGTTGCACACAAAGAGTAAGAATCGCCAGGTTGATAATTTATAATATACACCAAAAATAATTATGGGACTTTTAACAGGAAAGACAGCCCTCATCACAGGTGCTGCACGCGGCATTGGCAAGGCCATTGCCATGAAATTTGCTAAGGAAGGTGCCAGCATCGCCTTCACTGATTTGTTCATCGACGAGGAGCACGGTGGTCTGCAGACCGAGCGTGACATTCAGTCTCTCGGCGTTAAGGCCAAGGGCTATGCCAGCAACGCTGCTGACTTTGCTCAGGCAGCTGATGTCGTGGCAAAGGTGAAAGAGGAGTTCGGATCCATCGATATCCTTGTCAACAACGCCGGTATCACAAAGGACGGACTGATGCTCCGTATGACAGAGCAGCAGTGGGACGCTGTCATCAACGTCAACCTGAAGTCTGCCTTCAACTTCATCCACGCTTGCGTACCGGTGATGATGCGCCAGCGCAACGGTTCTATCATCAACATGTCGAGTGTTGTCGGTGTCCACGGCAACGCCGGACAGTGCAATTACGCCGCCTCTAAAGCCGGCCTCATCGCCTTGGCTAAGAGTATCGGTCAGGAGATGGGCTCTAAAGGCATCCGCGCCAACGCCATCGCTCCGGGCTTCATCGACACCGCTATGACACAGGCTCTGCCGGAGGATATCCGCAAGGCATGGATCAAGAACATTCCTCTTCGCCGCGCCGGAACGGTCGACGACATCGCCAACACAGCTCTCTACCTCGCTTCTGACCTCTCGAGCTACATCTCCGGTCAGGTCATTCAGGTCGACGGCGGCATGAATATGTAATGAGAACTCTTTACGAAGATAATCATATCATCATCGTCTATAAGGAAAGCGGGGAGATCGTACAGGGCGACAAGACCGGCGACCGTCCACTCTCAGAGACAGTGAAAGACTATATCAAGGCGAAGTACCACAAGTCTGGCAACGTGTTCCTCGGCGTGGTGCATCGCCTTGACCGTCCTGTGGCAGGCCTTGTCGTCTTTGCCCGCACGTCGAAGGCATTGTCACGACTGAACGACATGTTCCGCAAGGGTGAGGTACACAAGACCTATTGGGCTATCACGCATGAGATGCCGCCTCAGTCCGAAGGCATGCTGACCCACTGGATCACACGCAATGAGAAGCAGAACAAGAGCTATGCCTGCGACCATGAGGTGCCAGGGGCAAAGAAAGCTATTCTGAAATATAAGGTAATAGCCAATAGTGACAATTATCACTTGTTGGAGGTTCACCTCCTCACAGGACGTCACCATCAGATACGCTGCCAGCTTGCCGCCATGGGCTGTCCTATCAAAGGCGACCTGAAATATGGTGCACGCCGCTCCAATTCCAATGGCAGTATCTCGCTGCTCTCACATGAGGTAGAGTTTATCCATCCCGTTTCGAAAGAACCCATCCATGTCGTCTCGCCGTTACCCGACGACCGGCTGTGGAATAGCATCGGTGAGGAAGTGCGCTGACGCCGGCTCCCTCTCACTGGTGTCCGGCTTCACACAGAGTGGACAATCTGCATGGAGTAGCCCCTCACTTTCTCACTTTTCTCTTTTTCCTCTCCAACGAAAAAAGGTCGCGAAGGCTGCCGAAGTCTTTCTTAAGAATGAAGCCAACGCCCTGCGTGTTAAGCGAGTTACGCGTGAAGTAACGGTCGTTGGCCTGATTATAGACATGCACGCTGAAGTTACCATTGGGGAAGATGAGATAACGTAAGTCAAAGTCACCGATAAACGAGGCCGTGGCGTTGGCTTTATCTCGGTAACCTATCTGTCCGTTGAAGATAAGACGGTTGTTGAGCAGGTTACCACTGAACAGTCCTTCATACTCAGCATTATTGAAACCCTCGTCACCCGTGGAGATGTTAGCTCCGAAGTTCCAGTTGCTGTTTTTCATGATGCCACCAATGACATTGTTAATCTGCTGACTGAGCTGTCCACTGAGAATACTCTGCATGACGAGCGACGTCTGGTTGGTCTGCGTATTGGCGTTATTGGTGCCACGTGAATAGAACCGTCCAACGGCAAGGAGGTAGAGCACTTGCTGGTTCATCTCCTCCTGACCATTGATGATGCTGGATATCATCTGTTTCGTGTCGGAGCTCATTGTCGGGAAGTCAAGGTCGAAGCTTACTTGCGGATTCTCCGGTGTCCCGGTAATGTCCATGATACAGTTCACCCTCACATTATTAGAAGAGAGACTTCTGCCCATCTGCAGGTCAGAGAGACTGACAGAGGCTATGGAATACAAAGCGCGCAACTTCAGGACGGCAGCATAAGGGTCACCGCCGAAGGTGATTGTCCCACCTTGTGAGAATGTGAAGATTCTCTTGATGATATTCTGTATCGTAAGACTATAGATGCCCCGCTCCACAGTGTAGGTACCGAAGATGTCCAGTCTCCCCTTATTAAAATAGGTGGCACGCAACGTCCCTGCGCCATTGAGCATGATGTAGTCGTCAGTAGCCTTGTTCGTGATAAGGCGAAGGGTGGCACTCGGATTGGCATTGATGAGCAAGCTCAGATGAATATCGGTAGGGATATCCGGGATGGTGTCAGCTACAGACCTGTTGGCACTGTCACGCCGCACGGAAGAAGCGTTACGGTCATGCCAGTGAACGAAATCCTGGACATCCGGTGCCGTCGTACTTGAGATATCATATACCACTTCTGAACCTTTCTCAGGTGTGACATTGACATCAACATCAAGCGTACCCGGACGGCTCTTGACCGTGACATTGCCCGTACCAAACACCTTACCGTAGAAACTTCTGCCATCGGAGCCATCGAAGTTATAAGCCAGCAGACGGTTGGCACGGGCACTGATGTCAGCCGTGATATGACTGATGTGTTGGTGGTGGACAGCACCACTGACAATACCCTGGTTGCCATACGCATCACGTATCGGGTCGTCAAGAAGTTGTATCTCGTTTTCAATGAAGTGGACCTTTCCTCCGTTGACATAATAACGGACACCTGTCGGCTTGATGGTCATAGCGCCATCGGTGGTGATGTCACCCGTGAGATTCAGTTTGCTCAAGTCTCCCCACAGCCTCAGGTCTCCGCTGCCCCGCAGGTCCACATCACTCAGGAAACCGGAGGCAAGCGTGCCCAGGAACTCAGCACGCGAGTTGTCGAGCTTCATGCCAAGTTCGATATAATGATGCTTCGTGGAGACATAGCCTCGTACGATGGTGTGCGAAGGAATGATAGTCTTACCTTCCCGGATCATGTCATTGGCCACTCCGTCAATATTAATCTGTCCCTCACTAAGTTTCCATCCCACATTGGCATAGAGTGTGCCGAGACGGCCCTGTATCAGCTTGAAGTTGTCGACACGCAGACAGCCATTGACATCAGGACTGTCAAAGACTCCTTTCACGCTCACCGTACCCGAAATCGCACCACCGAACTCCACAGAGTGGAAGTTGACAAGGTTGAGGATATAGCTCACATTGACATTGGTGAGCGTTGCCGTCAACGAATCACGGTCACTGTTAGTGCCTGTCCCCGAGACAAGGATACGTTGCGTGCCACCGGAGATAAGGAAGTCGTGGATCTCCAGATGGTTCTTGCTGTAAAGTATGGTCGAAGGATGGACCGTATAGAGCGAGTCACCGATATGAACCTGCGACTCATTGAAGTTAAGCAGAGCCAGAGTCCTGCCTTCCATATTCTTCCGGAAAGCAACGTCTGAGCTCAGTGTGCCCCGCAGCCGTTGCGAAGCAGCATGATTATCGAGAGAGAGACTGGCTGTGATACGGTTGTTGCCTGCCGTGGCCCGCAGTCCGAGATCAGTACCGAGTGTCTCCGTGCGCATGTTCGTGAGGCCTGCATCAATGGAGAGCATACCACTGAGGGTCCGCACGGTCGTACGGATATTCTTCAGATGCCGGTCACCATAAATGAGGTCAGGGGCCGAAAGATCAGCATCAAGCGATGATCCGTCCCGGCCGAAAGTAGCACGGACATTAACTGTGTCGAGGATATCGAGCGGAACATTGAGGAACGGATGCGCCCATTTGCTGTCCGTGAGACGGGCAGCAAAACTAAACTCACCGGTATGGATAGGACGGTAACGGAACGAGGCAAGGTTGGTAATGCCCGGCAGTTTCTTCACAATGACGTTCTCGATGGCCTGCGGAAGGACAGCATAGTCGAACTTACCATACACCACCGCAGCACCAAAATTGCTGAGCATCAGTAAGTAATGTCCGCGGCCAGAGTGTCCGGCACTGAAGTTCAGCGAATCAAGACTATACGTATCGTTGCCCTGCTTCATAGAGAAGTTGCCGACACGGAGATAGCCGTCGGCAGTATTGATATCACGCCCCCGAAAGTTGGCATCCACAGTGCCACTATATGTCGCGTTAGCCAGCCGTCCCTTGAGCATGTTCAGCGCCGAAGGCAGGAAATGAGAGACCGCTGCCTTGAGATGCACAGCTTTCTCTGCTCCTAACAACCGGGCACCACCCTCAGCCGTCAGACTGATATTCGGGTCGTTGACACTCACGCGCCCTTCTGCCAAGCCCCCGGCATAGGAACCATCCAATGAGATGTTGCGGTAGATATAGTTGTTATAGTCGAAGCGGAATACGAGACCCCTGGCACTGAACCGTTCAGCATTGATGTCACCACTGCCATCGAGGTCAGCTGCCAGCATACCGAAATGTAGATTGCTCAGCACTGTCCCAAGGGCAAAACCGTTCGTGGCGATATGTCCGCCTATGCGGTTGCCCGTCTTTCTGATATCCAGCGTCACATTGCCCGCGCCCGTGTACAATTCCCCTTTGGTCTTCAGGTCAGCCCCCCACCCCGATGCCGAGCCATGGAACGCGATGTTGCCGAGACGCATCACCGGCTCCGGCACTTTACCTGCAAAATATTTCACAACATTGGCATTGGCATGGAACTGGCGGACCACGGCATGCCACCGCAGAGGCATGCCCAGCATAAGGCCGCCCGCAGCAGAGAGGCGAAAGTCGGAAGGTTTCGAAAAACTGTTGTAACCTGCATACTGCGGCATGGAGAGGTCAAAACTGGAGATGAATATGCGCTTGCCTACCCCATTGACAGAGGCACGGACAAGCAGCGGACGAGCGATAGAAGCAAAATCGGGGACGAACGCCCGCAGGTCAGCAAGGTTGATGCGTGACAATGCCAGCGTGGCATTGAAGATCCGTTCCCCGTTCTTCCTGTCGGTCCCGGCATGCGGGATGCTTATCTCTGAGCGCGGAAGGTCAAGGAGAAAATTGTCAAGACTTACCGACTGTCCCGTTGCTTTCACCTTGAACGACAAGGCGCGGATGTCAAGACCGGATGCTTCGTGCAGCGACAGACGCTTCAGGTAAATATTGTAGTTGCCGCCATCAACGATACGGAAGATGATATGCGAACTGATGTTCGACACTTTCAGATGACTGACATCGAAAGTCTTGAGCACCGGCTTATCAAGTCTGTTCCATGCCATCTGTCCATGGCGAATGATAAGACTGTTGATGGCAAGGTTCAGATGCGACTTATGCGACTTGTCCTTGGAAGCGAGGGAGTCGAGGACGAACTGGAAATTGGGCTTTGCCTCACTGTTCTCCTTGTAGAGATCAAACTGTGGAGTAAAGATCTGTGCCGATGTGATGGTCACGCGTCCTTGCACGAGGTCGGTATAACTGAACTTTGCCGATAGCCGGGAGGCCCACAGCATATGCTTGCCACGCTGGTCGAGCATGGCGATGTCGTCGATGATGATGCGGTTGAACAGGCCCATATCCACGCGTCCCACTGATACCGCCGTGCCGAGCTTCTCCGAGATGGCAGACGCCATAGCCCGTCCCAGTACCGACTGCACGGCAGGGACATGCACAAGGGCGATGACGATGAGATAAAGTCCTACTGTCATCCATACGAGGATATTGATGATGCGCTTGAGTTTCTTCAAGTAGAATTTATAAAGTGAATATTGCAATGTGGGCAGTTTGCACTTTTCCCTCTGCAAAATTAGACAAAAAACGCCTCCCCAAAAAGAAAAAGCAGTCAGATTTCTGTTATTTGGTATGAAAAATGATTAAATTTGCACGCAGTACACCAAAATATCTTTTATCTGTTCTATGGCAAATGTAATTAAGTTGCGTAAAGGCTTAGACATTAACCTGACAGGGAAAGCTGCAAAGGAGAAGGTGGTGACAGCCGCATCCTCCGTTTACGGTCTCTCCCCTTCGTCATTCCCGGGCATCACTCCTAAGGTAGCCGTGAAGGAGAATGATCATGTGCTTGCCGGTGAACCTTTGTTCATAAACAAAGCCTGCCCGGAGATGGGCTTTGCCTCGCCCGTAAGCGGCACCGTCAAGGCCGTGGTGAGAGGTGCGCGCCGTAAGGTGCTCATGGTGACGGTGGAAGCCGACACCGAGCAGAAAGCCCACGATTATGGCAAGGCTGATGTAGCCTCGCTCGACGGCGAGGCCGTAAAAAACAAGCTCCTGGAAGCCGGACTCTTCGGCTACATCAACCAGATGCCTTATGCCGTCGTGGCTGATCCTCAGACCCAGCCTGACGGTATCTTTGTCTCTGCCCTACGCGACATGCCGCTGGCATGCGACTTTGAATTTGAACTTCAGGGTAACGAAAAGGCCTTCAAGACGGGTATGAAAGCACTTGCACGCATCGCTCCCGTCCATCTCGGCACCGGCGCTGAGCAGACTGCTCCTACATTGACGAGTGCGGAAGGTGTGGATCTCAACGTCTTCGACGGCCCCTGTCCCGCAGGCAACGTCGACGTGCAGATCAACCACATCTTTCCAATGAGTAAGGACAAGACGGTGTGGACCGTTGACCCCACTGCCGTCATCTTCTTCGGCCGTCTGCTCCTCACGGGCTTCACGGACCTCACGCGCACCATCGTCGTAGCCGGCAGCCGTGTGAAGACTCCGGCTTACACCGACGTAAAGACAGGGGCGGCTTTAAAGGACATTCTCGCCGGACGTCTCACTCAGACAGAGCATATCCGTATCATCAACGGCAACCCCTTGACAGGCACTCACGACACGCTCGACGGGTTCCTCGGCGCCCACACCTCTGAGGTGACGGTCATCCCCGAAGGCGACGATGTCAACGAGACACTCGGCTGGATCATGCCACGCACGAAAGAGTTCTCTGTCAACCACAGTTACTTCTCCTGGCTCTTCGGCAAGAAGAAGACTTATGACCTCGACGCGCGCATCAAAGGCGGTGAGCGACACATGATCATGAGCGGCGAATACGACAAGGTGCTGCCTATGGACATCTACGCTGAATATCTCATCAAGGCTATCATCACCGGCGACATCGACAAGCAAGAACAGCTTGGTATCTACGAGGTGGCTCCTGAGGACTTTGCCCTCGCTGAGTTCGTAGACAGTTCGAAGCTTCCCTTGCAGCAGATTGTCCGCGAGGGTCTTGACATCCTGAGAAAAGAGAACGCGTAAACTGTTGTTTCCTTAAATAATATCCAATATTTGGAATGAACGCAATAAAGAAATATTTCGATAAGATACGGCCGGACTTTGAGGACGGCGGCAAGCTGCATGCTCTGCGGAGCGTGTACGAGGGTTTTGAGTCGTTCCTCTTCGTGCCCAACATCACTTCGGCGAGCGGTGTGTCAATTCACGATGCCATCGACTCGAAGCGTATCATGAGCTTCGTGGTCATCGCCCTGCTGCCCGCCATGCTCTTCGGCATGTACAATGTGGGCTACCAGAACTATCTCGCCGCCGGCACCCTTGCCTCGGCATCGTTCTGGAGCATCTTCGGCTACGGCTTCCTCGCTGTGCTCCCGAAGATTCTTGTGAGCTACATTGTCGGTCTGGGCATCGAGTTCGCCTGGGCCCAATGGAAAGGCGAGGAGATCCAAGAGGGGTACCTCGTCTCAGGTATCATCATCCCGCTCATCATCCCCGTCACCACACCACTGTGGGCCCTGGCGTTGGCTTGTGCCTTCTCCGTCATCTTCTGCAAGGAGATCTTCGGCGGCACGGGTATGAACATCTTCAACGTCGCCATCGGCGCCCGTATGTTCCTCTTCTTCTCTTATCCGTCGAAGATGACAGGCGACGCCGTATGGGTAGCTAAGCATAGCATTTTCGGCTTAGGAAACACGCTCCCCGACACATTCACCATGGCTACACCGCTTGCTCATCTGGCACAGGGCACACCGATGGACACGGGGGTCTGCAACATGATCACGGGTCTCATGCCAGGCTCTATCGGTGAGACATCGGTCATCGCCATAGCCATCGGTGCCGTCATCCTCCTGTGGACAGGCATCGCCAGCTGGAAGACCATGCTGAGCGTCTTCATCGGTGGCAGCATCATGGGCGCTGTGTTCCACGCTACGGGCGCCTCTCCTATCGAGTGGTGGAAGCAGCTCATCCTCGGCGGGTTCTGCTTCGGTGCCGTGTTCATGGCTACTGACCCTGTGACATCCGCACGTACCGAGACCGGTAAATGGATCTACGGATTCCTCGTCGGTACCATGGCTATCATTGTCCGTGTGAAAAACCAAGGCTACCCTGAGGGTATGATGTTAGCCATCTTCTTCGGTAACATGATCGCACCGCTCATCGACCATTGCGTCGTGCAGTGCAACATCTCCAAACGGGCAAAGCGCAGCAGGGTTTCTGAATAACAGCATTAGGACAAGAAAAACGAACAATCATGAAAACGAACAGTAATTCATATACCATTATCTATTCGGCGATCATCGTCGTGATAGTGGCGTTTCTCCTTGCCTTTGTCTACCAGGCGTTTAAGCCCATGCAGACTGCCAATGAAGCACTGGCAAAGAAGAAACAGATTCTCTACAGCCTCAACATCCGCAATCTGGATGACAAGGCGGCAGAGGCTAAATACAATAATGTGGTGAAGTCGGAGAAAACCGTGGATGGCAGCGAGATGTTCATCTGCAACGTCGACGGAAAAACCAAGTATGTCTTCTCGATGACCGGTATGGGCCTCTGGGGCGGCATCAGCGGCTACGTGTCGGTCAACGACGACAAGTCGACTGTCTATGGCGCTTACTTCAACCATGAGAGTGAGACTGCCGGCCTGGGTGCCGAGATCAAAGACAACCAGAAATGGCAGGAGAAGTTCCAGGGCAAGAAGCTCTTCAAAGGCACCGACCGCAGCTCTATCGCACTGTCGGTGCAGAAAGAGGTGACCGATCCTGCGACACAGGTGGATGCCGTCACGGGTGCCACGCTGACATCCAACGGTGTGGCCAACATGCTGCATAACGGTCTCGGGAAATTTCTGAAATTCCTCAACAGCAAGTAACTATTATATAACACATATATAATATACAACATTGTCT
>CALJCU010000146.1 GCA_938023885.1 uncultured Prevotella sp.
ATGCTGCTCGCCGGAGGAATACCATTGGATGATGGAAGAGTGCTGGAAGAAATTCGAGCAGTACAAAGACTGCGATACTTATTTCAGTCTGAAAGACCATCTGTGGACGTTATTCAAATACGAGCATGGTCTTTTTGACCCGAAGAAATACCCCGATGACGACATCGTCTATGACGGATGCAATTGTGGCAATGGTCATTTCACGATCCTCTCCGACGGTGCCTGCTATGCTTGCCGGCGTATGGAGAGCAAGGTGGGCAATGCACTGACCGACGATCTGTATGACCTGTTCACCGGTCCGGAGATGGACAAATATCGCGTCTATGAGAATTTCGAAAAATGCGCCAAATGTGAGCTTCTCCGATTCTGCCGTGGCTGTCCTGCTGTTGCTAAAGGTTATCATGGCTCCATATATGCTCCGGATCCCGAGTGTTGGAAAGCAGTATAGTCTAACCCTTCAGAACAAACTTTATGAACGTTGATATCACCAAAGAGTTGTGCCTTCAGAAGCTGCAATGGATAGGTATCCTTCATGTAGCAACAGTTGATGAAGACGGCCGTCCTCAGGTACGTTGTGTCAGTGCCATCCACTATGAACCCGATGCCATCTATTTCTATACTGCCCGCGGTAAGAGTTTTGCCGAACAGTTGGAGAGCAATAGATGGATCCAGATGGAAGGCATGACTAAATACAAGGAGATGATACGCTTGTCAGGCAAGGTGAAGAAAGCTGATGACCAGCAGAAGTGGAAGGATAAAATCTTTGAGGAACAGCCTTATCTGATCAATGTTTATCCGGGCAACACGCGTGAGATCGGTGTCATCTATGAAATTCGCAATACAACGATCGAATGGTTCTGGTTAGGCACACATCCAATAGAGCGACGCTATTTCACGACAGGCAATGCGCAGTGGAAGCCTAAGGGTTATCAGATATCTGATGAGTGCATTGCTTGCGGTACTTGTGAGACGGTCTGTCCCGAAGGAGCTATAGATGAGGGCGATCCGTTTGTTATCCGCCAGAACAATTGTTTGCAGTGTGGTAACTGTTTTGAGCATTGTCCCGTTGAAGCAATCATTAAGCTTTAGTGAACGAATAATCATCCGCTCTAAATCTTCAAAATCGCCATTCTCTTTACAATAGAGGGTGGCTTTTGGCGTTATAAGAATATGGTAAGAAGACAAGTAACAGATCCCGTTTTTCCGCAGTGCCCCATCCGCAACGTACTCGCTCGTATCGGTGGCCGCTGGTCGCTGCTGACACTCCTGACTTTGCAAGGTTCAGATAAACCGATGCGCTTCAAGGATCTCTGCAAGGCCATACCCGACGTGTCGCAGAGGATGCTTGCTTCAACACTGAAAGAGCTTGAGGCCGACGACCTCGTGAACCGCCAGGCTTACGTTGAGATTCCGCCACGCGTGGAGTATTCTCTCACCGAGCGGGGCCGGTCTCTTATGCCACTGCTCAACCAGCTTGTGGAATGGTCGCTCGGCAATATGAGTGAGATTATAGCAAGCCGGAAGAAGTATGTAGAGGAACACAAACTGTAAGCCATGATTCTCAATACTGGTGGAAGAACGGATATGGTTAACTATTTCTCGGAATGGTTACTCAACCGGTTTAGGGAAGGGTATGTGCTGAGCCGCAACCCTTTCCATCATGAGATTACCGACCGTTTCAACTGCCCTTTCCATTATACTATCACAGCTTATGGCAAGGATGTGGAGCCAGGGGTGCCACCTATTGACGAAAGCATTGAAGCTCTAAAAGAGTTGTCAGCACAAGTAGGCAAAGAAAAAATTATCTGGCGATATGATCCTGTACTGCTGACCGACAAATACACTATAGCTTACCATTTCCAGACATTCGACTATATGGCTGAGCGGCTTGCGCCCTATGTGGACCGCTGTCTGTTCAGTTTCGTAGTATGGAAGAAGTTAGCCCTCAATATGCCGGAGCTACTTCCTATCTCCGAAGAACAGAAAAATGTCATTGCAAGAGGACTGGGAGATATAGCCGCCAAGCACAAACTGTATATTCAAACCTGTGCCACGAAAATTCGTTATAGTTATGACTTATATTGGAATTGATGTCAGCAAGGACACTTTCGTGGCGGCTTACTCACCCGAGAAGACCTGTAGGAAGAGAACATTCAAGAACACCACCAAAGGTATCCACGAGTTCATCCAGACCATTTCCAAGGATGGACACCATTGTGTCCTGGAGGCTACGGGTAACTACAGTGCTCTGCTTGTCTATCTGCTATCCGAGGCAGGCATTACCACCAGCCTGGAGAATCCTCTGAAGGTGAAGAACTTCGCCCGTGTGATGCTCTCCACTGTCAAGACGGATGAGGTGAATGCCCGCCTGATTGCTCTCTATGGAGAGAGAATGCAACCTAAACCTTACGTGATGCGCAGCGATGCCATTCTCACCCTAAAGCAGAAACGCACTGTATCCGTCAGCTCAGGAAGCAGCTCATTGCCACGAAGAACCTAAAAGGCTCCATGGAGGTGCTGCCGTTCTTTGATTCCAAGTGCAGGAAGTCCATCGGGCAGACCATCGCTTTCCTTGAAAGGCAGATTAAACACCTCGAAGAGGATCTTTCCGTCTTGGCCAGGAGGGAGTACAAGAAGCAAATGGAACTACTTACCTCCATCAAGGGCATTGGTATAACGCTTGCTGCCGCACTCATCATGGCTACCGGGAGAGTGTAAAGTAAACTGTGTCAGGCTGCAATGCAATAAGAAATAGTTTTATACAGTTTATTTTTTATGGACAACAAAGAAATTGATTACAAGAGAGCTGCTGAGCAGCTTCGTAAGGGAGAACCGTATCCCATCGTCATAAAGTCATGGCGTGACAACTGGGAACGCCTCACGGAATACTTCCAGTATACACCTGCGATACGTAAGATGATATACACCATCAACACGGTTGAAGGCTACCACAGGCAAGTACGTAAGGTAACGAAGAACAAAGGCGTCTTCCCGTCCGATACTTCTCTCGAAAAACTTGTGTATTTGGCATACCGGAACATACGTAAGAAGTGGACTATGCCACTTGCCAACTGGTCTCAGATATCACAACAATTAGCAATAAAATTTGGAGAACGTTTTGAAATCATGTAACTTTGCCTCGGAAGAAAGGTTCCTCATCTGGCCAACACGATTAAAAATCGTGTTATCCAAATGAGGTAAAATATGAAGGATTAGAGCCTTGACACAGTTGAAATTACACAACCGGTAATGACAAAATAACAATAGAAGCAAAATGGCAAATAAAAAAATGAAATTAATAATGTATCTCTCCTTTGTACTCTTTTGTTGTTGTACAAATACAAATAACAGAAAAGATAGCAAAGAGGATTTTTATACAAGGACTTCAGGTTGGGATTACATGAGGATACCTCTAATTAAACCTTTCGAAGTAACGTGCACCGATAATGTCCAGTGGATTGTAGATACAAAAATTCCTCCGACAACTATTCAAAATATACAGGGACCGAGCGATGTTAAGAGAGTGGGCGTATATCCTCCGTATATATTATTATATTGTAAAGGAGAACCGATAGTTTCCGGACAGCCAGTCAAAGAAGCATGGTTTATTATTAATGCTAATGAGAATAGGATTTATGGCTTTAAGACACAAAAAGACTTTCTTTTATTTGCATCAGATTGTCGATTATCTAATCTTAAAACATTTGATGTAAATAATATTTGGCAATCTTTTTCTAATGGGAAAGCATTGCCGTGGACAAAGAATATTGATAAATATAAACAATGAAATCATCCATTTTAACGTGAATTCGTCGAATTCACGTTAAAATAATTACGTAGGAAACGCACCAGCCATCTCACGAAAGTCAAGCTACCAACATTGCTAACGGAATAAGTATATATTATTCTGAAAAATACTGTAAACTGCTAATTACTGGTTGTGACGCTATTGATCTGTTCAATAAGCTCATCATTAGTGCGTTGCATCTTATAGTACAAGTAAAAAACAATAAACGCCGCTAAAGCAATTAGTACTACATATACAATTCCCACTTGCTGGCTGAGAACTTCATTATG
>CALJCU010000147.1 GCA_938023885.1 uncultured Prevotella sp.
GCCAACAGACGCAACGAGAAGCAACCGGCCAACGACTGCTTCCGTTCCACCCGCCAATGGCTCAATATCATCTTTATGATAGGGGCTGTCATAGGAGTGTCGCTCTATCTTTTTCATACCCCCCGGACCATGGGTATCTTCGTCATCCTCGTTTCCATGGTCTTCAAAATTATCGAATGTGCTTTACGCTTTATTAAATGAAGAAAATTTTTTCCTTCATCCTCTTCCTGTTGTCCGCTGCACCGTTATGGGCGCAATACAACGCAGATAACTATAATTCAATGAGCCCTGACGGCACCATCACCAATCATCGGAACCGTCAGGGAAAGACTGACTCATTAGGTACTGATAAAGAGATTCCCGAAGGCATCCACGTCTGGACGGTGGACAGCCGGTTCGGTGACCGTACAGAAGCAAAGCCTGACACGGTGTCGCACATGTTCATGAACTCCATTTTCACCACAGGTCTTCATGGTGAGTACAACACTACGGGTAACCTCGGTGCTCCAAGGCAGGCGAGAATTTTCATTGACAGGAATGAAACGAATAACTTCATCTTTGTCAATCCCTATGATTTCATTATTACACCTGTCGACCAGTTCAAATTCACCAACACACTCTCGCCACTGACCAACATCTCATATAACAACTGCGGCAACCGTACCAACGGTGAAGACCATTTTAAGACGAAGTTTGCCGTCAATGCGGGAAAACGGCTCGGCATGGGGTTCCTCTTTGATTATATCTACGGCAGAGGCTATTATAATGCACAGTCGACTTCCCATGTCAAATTCGCATTCTACAGCAGTTATATCGTTGACCGCTATCAAGCTCACCTTCTTTTCAATACGTTCCATGAGAAAGTGACGGAGAACGGTGGTATCACAAGTGACCTCTATATCACTCATCCTGAATCGTTCAACGAGAGTTATGCCACCTCCGAGATTCCCACAATGCTTGAGCAGAACTGGAACCGTAACGACAATCAGCATATCTTCTTCACCCATCGTTACAATGTGGGGTTCAACCGCAAGGTACCGATGACTCCGGAAGAGATAAAGGCCCGTAAGTTCGCGTTGGCATCCCAAAAAGAAAAAAATGAGCGTGATGCCAAACAGAAAGCTATGGAGGATACAGAAAGGGCTGGCGAAAAAACAGATAAAAACAATATTAAAGTTCCTAGGTCTTATTCCGGCCGTCCGAACAATGCTAAGATTGCCACAACAGCAGCTCCCAAAGACTCCACAACAACGAGCTCACGCATAAAGGTTAGTGACAAGAGTGCAGCCGACAGTCTTATCATTGCTGCCCAAAAAGCCAAGGAGGACACGGCATGGTTGAAAAACGAATATGTGCCGGTAACGAGCTTCATCCATACGATCGACTTCACCACCTACCACCGGATCTATGAGGCTTACCAGACACCCACAAATTATTATTTGGACAAATATACTGTCAAGGAGAAGCTGTCCAACGACTCCATCTTCGACAAGACGAGCAACTGGAACCTCCGCAACACCTTTGCCATTGCCCTTTTGGAAGGATTCAACAAATGGGTCAAGACGGGTGCCAAGATCTTTGCGTCGCATACGTTAAGTCATTATATTCTCCCCGACTCCACCGGTACAGCCTCTTGGAACGAGCATAGCGTCACGCTAGGTGCTCAGCTCAGTAAGACACAGGGGAAGACATTGCACTTTAATGCTACAGGCGGACTTGTTGTTCTTGGTTACAACATCGGCGAACTGAAGATTGACGGTGGCATAGACTTCAACTTCCCACTGCTCGGCGATACTATGACCCTCGCGGCCACCGGCTTCTATCATCATGTCA
>CALJCU010000148.1 GCA_938023885.1 uncultured Prevotella sp.
GTATGAAATTCGAGAGTTGTTTGTTCGTGGCTATGGCTGCGTTAGCCCTTGTCTCTTGTGGCAGGAAGAGCGGCGGAAGTCTGGCCGACCTTCAGGACAATCAGTTTGCCGTGAGGACGGTAGGTGCTTCGAGTGCTGATCTGCAGACTACCTATCCGGCAACCATCAAAGGCCTTCAGGATGTGGATGTTCACCCGAAGATTTCCGGATTCATCACAAACGTTTATGTTCACGAAGGTCAGACGGTGACTGCCGGTCAGCCGATGTTCACCATCGACAGTGAGACTTACCGCGCACAGGTCAGCCAGTGCCGTGCAGCCCTGAACACATCCCGTGCGCAGGCCAACACAGCACGTCTTACCTATCTGAACAATAAGAAGCTCTTCGACCAGCACATCATCGGTCAGTATGAGTTGGAGACGGCTCAAAACAGCTATTCCACCGCGCAGGCACAGGTGGCGCAGGCACAGGCTGCTCTTGCTTCGGCTTCTGAGACGCTGTCGTGGTGCGTCGTGCGTGCCCCCTCGGCCGGCGTGGTGGGCAGTTTGCCTTTTAAGAAAGGCGCACTCGTAAGCGCGCAGAATACTTTGACCACTGTGTCTGACATCAGCACAGTGGAAGTATTCTTCTCCATGAGTGAGCCTGATATCCTCAGTATGTCAAAGTCAGCCGGCAGTGTGGCAGGTGTACTGAGAGAGATGCCGATGGTAAAGCTGCAGCTCGCTGACGGTACTATTTATAACCAGCCCGGCCGCGTGGTGAAGATGAGTGGTGTCATCGATGCCTCCACCGGTGCTTATACACTGATTGCTCACTTCTCCAACCCGCAGAAGCTGTTGAAGAGCGGAGGCGCCGGCCAGATCATCGTGCCCCGTGTGAACAACGATGCCATCCTCGTGCCGCAGGAGGCCGTGGTCCAGGTGCAGGATAAATACTTCGTGTATGTCGTGGGTGCTGATAACAAGGTGAAATACACAGAGATCAAGGTCAACCCGGAAGACGATGGCATCAACTATATTGTCACTGCCGGTCTCCATGTCGGTGATCGCTACGTGAGCAAGGGTATCACGAAGCTGACCGATGGTGAGAAGATTAAGCCTATCACTGAGGAGCAGTATCAGGAGAAGATTGATAAGGCTGAGAAGCTCGGTGCCAGCCAGAGTTCTGCCAAGGGCTTTGTCAAGGCGATGCAAAGCAAGTAAGCAGTGAGAAGTTAGTAATTAGGAGTTATTAAATTAGCAATTAAATGACTTTTACAAGATTTATCAAGCGACCGGTACTGTCAACGGTGATCTCTATTGTGCTTGTGCTGTTGGGGTTCATCGGCCTGGCCTCGCTGCCGATCGAGCAGTACCCGGATATTGCGCCGCCTACCATCATGGTGTGGACATCCTACCAGGGTGCTGATGCTGAGACGGTGCTGAAGTCTGTTATCGTCCCTCTTGAGAAGAGCATCAACGGTGTGGAGAACATGACCTATATGACCTCCCGGGCCACTAATGACGGTTCGGCTTCGATCACGGTCTACTTCAAGCAGGGCTCTGACCCGGATATGGCTGCCGTGAACGTGCAGAACCGCGTGTCTCAGGCTCAGGCACTGCTGCCTGCCGAGGTGACACAGGTCGGTGTCACGGTGATGAAACGTCAGACATCCAATGTCGTGATGTACGCCCTCACTTCTGACGACGGCCGTTACGATGACCAGTTCGTCACCAACTACAACAACATCAATATCGTTCCTCTGTTGAAGCGTATCAACGGTGTGGGTGATGTGAGCTCGCCGTCTACCGCCAGCTACTCCATGCGTATCTGGCTCCAGCCGGACAAGATGAAGGAGTACGGACTTATCCCGTCGGACATCACTGCTGCTCTTGCCGGGCAGAACATCGAGGCTGCCCCGGGCAAGTTCGGTGAGAACTCCAATATGGCATATGAGTACACGCTGCGTTATAAAGGTCGTCTGTCGACACCTATCGAGTATCAGAACATCATCCTGACGAGCAAGACCACGGGTCAGACGCTCCATCTGAAAGATGTGGCCAAGATTGAGCTCGGTACGTTGATGTACAATGTGCATCTGAAGAACGACGGTATGCCGGCATGTATGGGGATGGTGCAGCAGATTGCGGGCTCCAACGCCACGCAGATCGCTACCGACGTGAAGGCTGCTCTTGCCGATGCCCAGAAGAGCATGCCGCCGGGGTTGAAGGTCGTCATGATGTA
>CALJCU010000149.1 GCA_938023885.1 uncultured Prevotella sp.
AGGCGCTGCACGCTCAAACACTCGGATTCATACACCCCTCAACAGGAAAAGAGATGTTTTTCAAGGCCGAGCTACCGGACGATATGCGGCAATTGACGGAGAAATGGAGAATTTACAGCTCAACTTACGGATAAAGAAAGAATTGTAGAACATGAAGAAGATTATTGCCATCGTAGCCGGAGGCTATTCCCGCGAATACGACGTTTCGCTCAGAAGCGCCCAGGGGTTGGATCGATTCATCGATCGAACAAAGTACGATGTGTATCACGTACTCTTGACACGCAACGAGTGGAGTGTCAGACTCCCGGATGGCTCTATGCAACCGATCGACCGCAACAACTTCAGTTTTAGCTATAACGGTAAGACCGTAACCTTCGACTTTGCCTATATCACAGTGCATGGTACACCCGGCGAAGACGGACGTCTGCAAGGCTATTTCGATATGCTGCAAATCCCCTACTCTTCGTGCGGGACACTGGCCAGTGCACTGACATTCAACAAATATACGTGTACGCAGTTTCTGAAAGGACAGGAGGTGAGGGTGCCCGATGCTCTTCGAATCCGCCGCGGACAAACCTTGCCGACCGAAACCATTGTGGCACAACTCGGACTGCCGGTCTTTGTAAAGCCGAATGAGGGCGGAAGCAGCCTCGGCACGACCAAAGTCAAAGAGCCCGGACGAATGCAGAGTGCCATTCACGAAGCTTTCGACGAAGCGGACGAGGTCATTATCGAACGCTTTGTACCAGGCATCGAGGTGACTTGCGGATGTTATCAAACAGCCGAAAAAGAAATTGTTTTTCCTCTGACTGAAGTCGTTACAGACAACGATTTTTTTGATTACGGAGCCAAATACAACGGCGAAGTGCAGGAGATCACACCCGCACGCCTCGCTCCCGAGACAGCCAAGGCTGTGGCTACAGAGACAAGCCGTATCTACGACATCCTCCACGCCAACGGCATCATCCGTATCGACTATATCATCACAAAGGATGCTAAGGGTAAGGACAAGGTCAACATGCTTGAGATCAATACGACACCTGGCATGACAGCCACAAGCTTCATTCCTCAGCAGGTGCGTGCGGCCGGTCTCGATATCAAGGATGTCCTCACCGACATTGTGGAGAACCAGTTTGCATAAAGAATCCTCTCTACATGGATATCAAACAATTATATGCCGTCTATCAGAAACACCCCGTGGTGACGACAGACAGCCGCTACTGCCCCGAGGGCAGCATCTTCATTGCGCTTAAAGGCGCTTCGTTCGATGGCAACAAGTTCGCTGCATCAGCCTTGGAGAAAGGATGCAGCTACGCCGTCGTCGATGAGAAGGAATACAGTGTAGAAGGTGACGATCGCTATATCCTCACCGGCGACTGCCTCACGGCTTTCAAGGAACTGGCACGCGAGCACCGCCGCCAGTTCGACATTCCCGTGGTAGGCATCACGGGCACCAACGGCAAGACAACGACGAAAGAACTCGTCTCCGCCGTGCTTGCTGAGAAATACAACGTGATGCACACGGAGGGTAACTTCAACAATGATGTCGGCGTGCCCAAGACGCTGCTGCACCTCAGCCCCGAGCATGAGATTGCTATCGTGGAGATGGGGGCCTCCCACCCCGGCGACATCAAGAAACTCGTGGAATATGTGGAGCCGACCTGCGGTCTTATCACGAACGTAGGCC
>CALJCU010000150.1 GCA_938023885.1 uncultured Prevotella sp.
AAAATAGTCGACTACCTCACAAGAGCTGACCGCTTCCACGGAGCCTGGCCACACTGGCTTTACGGTCCAACCGGAAAAGTAAAGCCTTTCGGACAGAAAGATGACGGAGGAGACCTTGTGGAAAGCTCATTTATGATGGCCTCTCTGTTGTGTGTGAGACAGTATTTCCGCAATGGAAATGAAAAAGAGCAGCAGCTCGCTTCTAAAATAGACAGTCTATGGCATTCCATGGAGTTTGACTGGTATACGAGGGGTGGCCAGGATGTTATTTATTGGCACTGGTCCCCGGACTATGGGTGGGAAATGAACTTTCCGCTTAAAGGCTACAATGAATGCATGATCGTTTATATTCTTGCGGCTTCTTCACCCACTCATCCTGTTCCAGCAAGTGCCTATCATAAGGGATGGGCACGGGATGGAGCAATTGTAAGCGATGCAGCTCCCTATGGTTATCCTCTTCGCCTTAAACACAATGGTGCAGAGCAGACTGGCGGGCCGCTGTTCTGGGGTCACTACTCCTGGATTGGACTGGACCCGCGCCATCTTAAAGACGAATATGCCGATTACTGGGATGTGGTTCGTAACCATGCACTAAGCGACTATGCCTATTGTGTGGCCAATCCCAAGCATTATAAAGGATATGGTAAAGACTGCTGGGGACTAACAGCAAGCTATTCCGTTAATGGCTATAACGCACACAGCCTCGGTAATGATCTTGGCGTGATTTCGCCAACAGCTGCATTGTCTTCATTCCCTTACACGCCGGAGGAATCGATGGCGGCCTTAAAAGGCTTCTATGCCAAAGGGAAGAAGATTTGGGGCAAGTATGGTTTTTACGATGCTTTTTCTGAAAGCTCCGGTTGGGTCTTGCCACGATATCTGGCCATAGACCAGTGTACCATCGCTCCGATGATAGAAAATTACCGCTCAGGCCTTCTCTGGCGGCTTTTCATGAGCTGCCCGGAAATACAGCAAGGACTGACTAAACTTGGATTTACCTATAAATAAACATGATACTATGATAAAACAAATTCTTGCTGGAGCTGTATTATGTCTTTGCATGATGCCTGCTGCCGGACAGGCACAGGACAAGACTAACATGAACAGCTTCATCGATGGCCTGATGGCCAAAATGACGCTTCATGAAAAGATTGGACAACTGAACTTGCCAGTCACGGGAGATATCGTGACAGGAGAGGCCAAGAGCAGCGACATTGCCGGAAAGATCCGTAAGGGTGAGGTTGGTGGATTGTTCAACCTGAAGGGCGTGGACAAGATAAAGGAAGTACAGAAGCTTGCCATGACACAGTCGAGGTTAAAAATTCCATTGATCTTCGGCATGGACGTCATTCATGGCTATGAGACGGTCTTCCCTATTCCACTGGCTTTGTCGTGCACTTGGGATATGGATGCCATCGAGAAATCGGCACGAATAGCAGCTACAGAAGCCAGTGCCGATGGTATATGCTGGACATTCTCTCCAATGGTTGATATTTGCCGCGACCCTCGATGGGGACGAATGTCCGAAGGCAATGGTGAAGACCCGTATCTCGGAGCACAGATAGCTAAGGCTATGGTACACGGTTACCAGGGTGATGACCTGAGTCTCAACAACACCGTCATGGCGTGCGTAAAGCATTTTGCTCTTTACGGCGGTGCAGAGGCAGGACGTGAATACAATACTGTTGACATGAGCCATTGGCGTATGTTCAACTATTATTTTCCTCCCTATAAGGCAGCTGCCAAGGCCGGTGCCGGCTCTTTCATGACTTCATTCAATGTTGTTGATGGTATTCCTGCCTCTGGAAACCGCTGGCTCCTGGATGATGTCCTCCGTAAGAAATGGGGGTGGAACGGCTTTGTCGTAACAGACTATACTGCAATCGCCGAGATGATCAATCATGGTATGGGAGATCTTCAGCAAGTATCCGCAATGGCTCTGAATGCAGGTACCAACATGGATATGGTGTCTGACGGATATGTAGGGACCCTGGAAAAATCTATCAGCGAGGGTAAGGTCAGTATAGATGCTGTCAACCGTGCTTGCCGTCTTATTCTCGAGGCAAAATACAAACTGGGACTTTTCGAGGATCCATACCGCTATCTTGACAGTAAGCGGGCCAAGAAAGAGATATACACTCCTCAGCACCGTCAGGAGGCACGCAACATCGCAGCAGAGAGCTTTGTTTTGCTGAAAAATGACGGAAAATTGCTGCCACTGCAGAAGAAAGGCCACATTGCCATCATTGGTCCGCTTGGAAACACCCGTGCCAATATGCCAGGTACCTGGAGCGTGGCCGCTGCGTTCGACAAATACAAGTCACTTTATGAGGCTGTTCGGGATAATCTCAAAGATAAAGCCGATGTAGTCTATGCTAAGGGATCCAACATCATGTCAGATTCTGTAATAGAAGTCAACGGCTCGATGTTTGGCCGTGATATCCGTGATCACCGTCCGGCTGATGTTATTCTTAATGAAGCTTTGGAAGTTGCTAAGAATGCAGACGTAATCATTGCGGCTATTGGTGAGACTTCGGAGATGAGCGGAGAATGCAGCAGTCGCTCGGACCTGACTCTTCCCGAAACCCAGCGCACCATGCTTACAGCTTTACAGAAAACTGGCAAACCTATCGTCCTTGTCAATTTTAGTGGCAGAGCTACGGTAATGGACTGGGAAGTGGAACACTTCCCGGCTATCCTTAACGTCTGGTTTGGTGGCTCAGAGGCAGGTGATGCCATTTGTGATGTCCTCTTCGGAGATAAATGTCCAAGCGGCAGGTTATCTTTCTCCATGCCAAAGAGCATCGGACAGATTCCTCTGTACTACAATCATCTGAATACAGGCCGTCCATTGGGAGACAACAAATGGTTCACAAAGTTCAAGTCCAACTATCTTGACATTGACAATGATCCTCTCTTCCCCTTTGGCTATGGATTGAGCTACACGACTTTCAGTTACGGCAAACCGCGGCTGAGTTCAACAACAATGGACGAGAACGGTAAGGTTACACTCTCCGTGGATGTTACCAACACAGGAAGTCGGGATGCCGATGAAACCGTGCAGATGTATATCCGTGACCTTGTCGGTTCTGTATCAAGACCCGTTGAGGAACTGCGTGGATTTCAGCGCATACATCTGGCAAAGGGCGAGACAAAAACGGTCTCTTTCACGATTACCGCTGAAACGATGAAGTTCTATAATTCCAATCTTGACTATGTATGCGAGCCAGGTGACTTTCAGGTTATGGTGGGTCCTAATAGCAGAGACGTTCAGAAACTTTGTTTCACATTAACTGACAAATAATTTAAACCAGTCAACAGTAAATTCCCAGTTATAGATTAGACATCATTGAGATATCATCTTTTCATAGTGATATCTCAATGGTCTTTCGTTTCAGGTGGTTCGGGTTGAATTGATTGAGTCAATGTAAAATGTTGATTGAACCCTAAAATCCAAATTTTTGCTTTCGCATCCATAGGAAAATCTCCTTGCCACTTACTCGGAGCAGGTGTCCTTTTTATGATACAAGAATAATACAAACGAATAATGAAAAGACGATTAATCAATACACTTCTTTATTATAGTCAACGCATCATTGCAATTTTATCTATTGTCTTAGCCTGGAAAAAGTTGACTCCTAAAGTCAACTATAATGTTTAAGTACCAAACTCAAAAGCGAGATCAGTATTATGACAAATGTATCGGTCTCTATGTGAATCAACATTTAGGATGTCGTAAAATCAGTAAAATCATTCCTGTTTCAAAGAACACCGTTTCAAGACGGATTAGTAACTTTGCAGCTGATAACCAAGATAAATCTCAGCTTATGAGTAACCGTATCCGCAAGAACAGTAGGCAGGTCACCGGTAAACCTTCAGACTCAGCTTCTCAAGAGTCAACGGAGACTTCTGACGCAGACGCTCTGAAGA
>CALJCU010000151.1 GCA_938023885.1 uncultured Prevotella sp.
CGACAACCAATCGGCTGACGAACCACAACCAATCGGCTGACGAACGACAGATATTGTTCTGTCGTACGCCAGCCGATATTATTTTACTTTGCTGAGATTGTCTGTTGAGTTGTATTATAGCTTACTCTCACCTTCCACGTAGTCTTCGAGGAAGAGGTGCTCACCATCGAAGACAGCATACGTGAACTGCGTGATCCAGTCGCCAAGGATAAGCATACGGGGCGTATGACCTTCCACACGGGGAAGGTTCAGGTCCAGTTCGATATGCCGGTGACCATAGATATAATAGTCGATGTCGGGATGGTGCTTCTCATATTCCTTTGTCCATAAGACAAGATATTCCTTGTCTTCGCCCATGTAAGGCGGCTCCTTACCGTCGGCGCGCTTCAGCCGACTGCGTTTCGCCCATTCCAATCCGAACTGCATGCCCCATCGCGGATGCAGAGCAGAGAAAAGCACTTGGCACACACGATTGTGGAAGACCTTACGAAGTAGTTTAAACGACCCGCTGTTATCGCCGAGACCATCACCATGCGCAAGATAGAACACCTTACCGTAGATCTCTGTAGTCATCGGTTGGTAATGCATCTTCACACCACACTCCTCCGTAAGATATCCATACGCCCAGATGTCGTGGTTGCCCGCGAAGAAGTGGACCTCCACACCATTGTCAGTCAGCTCCGAGAGTTTGCCAAGGAAGCGCGTAAAACCTTTCGGCACCACATATTTATATTCGTACCAGAAGTCAAACATATCCCCAAGCAGATACACGGCCGCCGCCTTATCCTTGATAGAGTCGAGGAAACGTACCAGCCTCCGTTCCTGCATCCTGCGATGAGGGACAGCCAGCGACCCGAGGTGAGCATCGCTCAAAAAATAGACATTCTTCCGCATAAGTTAATTACTCAAAACCCAGTTCTACACGTGCCTCATCCGACATCATACTCTGATCCCAGGCCGGATCAAAGACAAGGTTCACGTTAGCCGTCTTCACACCTTCCACACCCTCAAGTTTCGTACGCACGTCCTGAAGTATAAAGTCAGCCGCAGGACAAGAAGGAGCAGTGAAAGTCATGTCGATATTCAGCGTTCCGTCATCCTGAAGGTCTATCTTATAAATCATGCCGAGATCATAGATGTTCACAGGTATCTCAGGGTCATAGACTGTCTTCAATACGTCTACGATGCGTTCTTCCGTCTTTGTCTTCTGTTCCTGTGTCATAAGAATAACTATATAAATAATGTGTTCTACTGGTCCTATAGTGCAAACTTACGAAGAAAAACCGAATCCCGCAAATTTTAACGTGAGAAGTTCACCGCAGCATGCCCTACCGCGTTCTTTCAGCAGATCCAACAACTCTTCCATTGAGAGCTTGGCACCGAGACGTGTTCCTACTCTTCCGGAAAGATGACCTTGCCCAGATACTTATCCGGAAAGGGCTTGATACTTCTCATGTCCGTAGCCGATAACCGTTTACCGGCAACAAGTACTTCTGATTTAGAATAGACTTGCAGAATGTATAAAGAAAGTTTCGTCAATCCGGATCCACATCAAAGCAGATCTGCACCGACTTATAACAGGGTTGATGCATGATACCATCACGCGCCTGATAAAGTGCGGCGTGCGTTTTATGAAGATCGATGCCCAACTCAAGTTTCAACACGATCTTTCGGATAAACATTGTCTTCACACGGGCGATGGCCGGCTTGTCGGGACCCAAAACACGATCACCAAAGAGTTGACGCAGCTTTCCACCAAGTTCCTGTGCCGCCATCTCCACAATTCCTTCTTGCTTGTGCCTGAGAAACACATAGACGACGTGGGAGAATGGAGGATAGCGAAAGAGCGCACGCTCCTCTAGAAGATCATCGTAAAAGTCAGTATAGTCGTTATGCACTACCTGACGGATGACGGGCAACTTCGGGCTGCGTGTCTGCAGGATGACGAGGCCTTGCTTGCCCTTGCGTCCCGCGCGTCCAGCCACCTGACTCATCATCATAAACGCATGCTCATAGGCACGGAAGTCAGGATAGTTGAGCATCGTGTCGGCATCGAGGATCCCGACCACCGCCACCCTGTCGAAATCGAGCCCTTTGGAGATCATCTGGGTACCGATGAGCACATTGGTCTTTCCCTCTCCGAACTCGTTGATGAGCCGTTCATAAGCGCCACGCGTGCGGGTGGTGTCGAGGTCCATACGCGCCACACGTGCCTCGGGAAGCTCGACACGCACGAGATCCTCAATCTTCTCCGTGCCATAGCCCCGGTCAGAGAGATGCGGATTGCCACAATTAGGACAAGTCTCAGGCACCGGCATGGTGAAACCACAGTAGTGGCAAGTGAGCAGGTTGAGCCGCTTATGGTAGGTCAGCGACACGTCACAGTTGCGACATTTAGGCGTCCAGCCGCAGGTAGGACACGACAGCACCGGCGCAAAACCACGGCGGTTCTGGAAGAGGATGACCTGCTTGCCTGCCGACAGTGCCTCGCGCATGGCAGCGAGCAGACGGGGCGAGAAAGGTCCTGTCATCATCTTGCGGTGGCGGAGGTCCTTCGTGTCGACGACCTCTATCTCCGGAAGTTCGATGTCTTTGAAACGCGTCGTGAGCGTCACCAAGCCGTATTTTCCCGTCGTGGCATTGTAATAGCTCTCCATCGAGGGCGTGGCTGTGCCGAGGAGGGTCTTGGCGCCTGACATCTGCGCCATGACGAGTGCCACGGAGCGTGCATGATAGCGTGGCGCCGGGTCCTGCTGCTTATAGCTTGTCTCGTGCTCCTCATCGATGATGACACATCCGAGCCTACGGAAAGGCAGAAAGACGGCACTGCGCGCACCGAGGATGATGTCGTATGGAGCATCGGAGAGTTGCTTGCGCCATATCTCCACACGTTCTGCATCGCTATATTTGGAATGGTAGATACCAAGCCGTGAGCCGAAGACCCGCTGCAAGCGCTGCGTTATCTGCACCGTCAGCGCAATTTCCGGCAACAGGTAGAGTACTTGCTGACCACGGTCGATAGCTTCTTGGATGAGATGGATATAGATTTCTGTCTTCCCGCTCGACGTGACACCATGGAGGAGCACCACATTCCTGGTGGCCCACTGTTGCACAATCTCCGCCTCTGCCTTTGCCTGAGCATCACTCAACGGGCTGATACGCTCTGGATGTGCCGCCGCGCCACAGCTGTTGAGCCGCCCCACAACATGCTCGTAGGTCTCGACAAACCCCTGATCGGCCAGTCGCCTGACGGTGTCGTAGGTGCAGTGAGCCTCATTCATCAGTTCTTCACGCGTGACCACGCCGCCGCACGCCGCACCACCGTGAGTATTGCTGCTGAGAGACAGGAGCGTGCGGAACGTCTGCTGCTGCCTCGCCATGCGCCGGAGCATCTCCACGGCGACCTTCTCACCCTCCACCCCTGCGAACTTCCTGCTGACGCGCACGCAGGTCTCTGTCCGTGGCCGGTAGCCAGACTCGGCTTTCAGTCCCGCCGGCAGCGCGGCATTCATCACCTCACCTAAGGGCGACATGTAATAATTGGCGATCCAACGCCACAGCCTCAGCTGACTTGGGAGAAGCACGGGAGCATCGTCGAGCACCGTCAATACCTCGCGTATCTTATCGGCGGCAAGGTCCGGTTTGTCATCATGGACACGCACTGCCATTGCCGCATAGGTCTTACCCTTGCCAAAAGGGACAAGCAAGCGCATGCCCATGCTGATTCGCCCTGCAAGCTCATCGGCTATGGTGTAGGTGAAAACGTCCTGTAGGGGTAACGGCAATATGACATCAACGTAACGCATAACGGTGCAAACTTACATAAAATTCCTCGAACTTTGCGCCAGTTAGATAAAAAAGTTAAGGTCAAAATTTGCATTGCTTATGTATAAACACGACTGGGAAATTACCGATAAATTCTCTCGCATTAAAT
>CALJCU010000152.1 GCA_938023885.1 uncultured Prevotella sp.
TTAACTATTTTTTTGTAACTTTGCTGCATCTATTTTAGAAGGGGATGAAAGGGAAACGTACACATATATATATTATGGGGGCGGTGATTGCCATCATCCTCGGCAGTTTTGCAGTCATCTCTTTTGCGACACTGAAAGATGAGGGGATTGCAAAGAAAGATACTCTTGCCCGACAGGCCAGGAAATTTTTGCTGGCTCAGGTGGAGAATAGTGCAACAGAAAAGCAGGTGAAGAAAGATCCTGTTCCTGACAATGATCCTACCGTGCGCGGAACGCTTACCGATATTCTTGGCAATCCGATGAAAGGTGTCATCGTAAGCGACGGCTATACATGCACGGTGACAAACGACAAGGGTATGTATATCTTTCTCCGTAACAAGGATGCCCGTTTCGTGTGGTATTCCGTTCCTGCCGACTGCGCGATTCCTACCCACTCAGCCGAAGACCATACGGCTTTGTTTTACAAACCCTTGTCAGCCAAGCACAATGTCTATAACTTTACGCTCAAACGTCTGCCGAATGGTCCGGAACGCAACTATCGCCTTATTGTCTTCGGTGACCCACAGGTGACCAACGCTTTCAGTCCTTATTATACCGGTCCTAATGGCAACCCCGTCAGGAAGAGTGATGTGGCTCGTTTCACGGACGAGACGATGACCGATGTGAAGCAGACCATCGCCGGGTGGCCGCCCTCCATGCCCGTCTATGCTATCTCTATGGGCGATGATGTGCAGTATTATGGCGGTTACAATGCCAGCCTGGAAAGGCAGATACGTAAGGCATTGGGCTCCTCACGTGCAATGGTATTCTCTGTCATCGGCAACCATGATCAGGATGGCCGAGACCTTTATCTCCGCAAATGGGAGCAGAGTTTCGGTCCTACCGACTACAGTTTCGACCGGGGCGGTGTCCACTATGTATGTCTCAACGATGTGCACTTTTATCGTGGTACACTCTATTGGCAGCCGGGCGAGCTGACGGCAGCTCAGATGCAGTGGCTGAAAGAAGATCTCCAGTTTGTTGACCATAACAAGAAGGTCATCCTCTGCTATCATATCCCTCTGACCTTTGGTAATCATCCTCGCAAGGGTGCCATATCTTTGGGTTTGGAGTCGGAGCCGGGGCATTACTTATCCTCAGTACTGAGCCGTGTGCTTAAGGAACTGGATTCGTTCAAGGGCGGCTATGAGCTGTTCTGTGGTCATACCCATTTTGCTATCAACCATGAGATAGAGTATCATGGTCGTCATATCCTGGAGCACTGTCATGCTGCGGCGTGCGGCAATATCTGGCAGTCGAATATCAATATCTGTGGCACGCCGAATGGTTATTATGTCTATGCCTTGAACGGTACAAGTATCTCTGACAGTTATTATAAAGGTACGTTTTGGCCTCGTACGCGTCAGATGACCATTTTCCGTGCTTCGACAGTCTTCAATGGTGAGTCTTATGCCAACGACTGGGAACTGCCGATGGACAAGGGGGTTATTATTGCCAATGTGTTCAATGCTGACTCCCGTTGGCATGTCGTTGCCGTAGAGGATGGTGTGGAGCATGAGATGAAACGCATCAATCATCAAGGTCAGGATGCTTTTGCAACCGGTTATCACCATCGATACAGTCAGTCGGTGAGCTACCAGTTCGTCAGTAAGCACAACGGCTATCTTATCATGAACCACCTTTATTATTATGAACCCCACTCTGCTGAGAGCCGTGTCCTCATCAAGGCGACCGATGCATACGGCAACACCTACACCGCTTCGTCCGGCGATGCTGTGACAGAGCCGTTCTTCAATTTTGCACACTACTATACTTCGCTAAAGAATAGGGATTGAAAGAGAAATGAATACATAACACTTCATTTTTTCTTTTTTGTTGCATTTTCTTTGTGTTGTCGTCAAAATGCAGTAACTTTGTAAAGCTGAATGACCATATATAACGTAGACCTGAAATGAGACAATTGAAGATTACAAAGGCAATTACGACACGCAACAATGAGTCGTTGGACCGCTATTTGACAGAGATAGCCCGTGAGCCGATGCTCACGCCTGAGGAGGAGGCTGCTCTTGCAAGGAAGGTCCATCTTGGTGGCAGGGTAGGCGAAGAGGCGAGAGACCGTCTGGTAAAGTCTAACTTGCGTTTTGTCGTCTCTGTGGCCAAGCAGTATCAGCATCAGGGTATCTCCCTTACCGACCTTATCAATGAGGGTAATGTCGGGTTGGTGAAGGCTGCTGAGAAGTTTGATGAGACCCGTGGCTTCAAGTTTATCAGTTATGCTGTATGGTGGATTCGCCAGAGCATTATGGAGGCGCTGGCCGTGAAGAGCCGCCTTGTGCGTGTGCCGCTGAACCAGATGGGTACCGCCCTGAAAGTGAACCGTGCCACCGAGGCCTTCATGCAGGAACATGGCCGTCTGCCGTCGGTTCATGAGTTGTCCGTCTTGACAGGAATCGATGAGGCTGCCATCGAGTCCGCCAAGGATGCCAATGGCAAATCAACGAGTATTGATGCGCCTTTGGGAAACGACGACTCTGACAACACTATTGGTGATATGTTGTCGTCTGACGACAAGGACTATCGCTCCGACAGTACGGTGGACAGTGAGTCGCTCAACACGTTTATTCAAGATCTGCTGAAGGAAGTGCTCACTGAACGCGAACAGCAGATAGTCAGAGAATCGTACGGTATCGGCTGTCAGGAGAAGAGCCTTGAGGAGATAGCCAACGAGATGGGAATGACGCGGGAGCGTATCCGCCAGGTCCGGGAGAAGTCGATAAGGAAAATCAAGCATTCGTCTGCCTCAAAGATCCTTCGCCAATATTTAGGCTGATACTCGCTCTTAGTCTGCGAAATTTTTCGTACCTTTGCACGCGGTTACAGCTTATTATATTATTATAACAGGGGTACTTGCTCAACCCCCTTTAACAAAACAAGATATGACAAAACAACCGCATGCTGAGGTGAGCGTGCTCTTCATGCTCTTCAGTATTTTCTTTTGCGTTTGCCTTATTCTGGCAAACATTCTTGAGACCAAGCAGATAGCTGTAGGACCGGTCAACCTTACGGGTGGACTGATTGTCTTTCCGGTCTCTTACATCATCAACGATTGCGTCTGTGAGGTGTGGGGCTACCGCAAGGCCCGTCTGCTCATCTGGACTGGCTTCGCCATGAATTTTTTCTTCGTTGCTATGGGCGCGTTGTGCGACTGGATTCCCGGCGCCCCCTATTGGCACAATGATGCCGGGTTCCATGCCGTGTTTGGCTTGGCACCGCGTATTGCTGCCGCCTCTTTTGTGGCGTTCCTCGTGGGCAGTTTCATGAACGCCTACGTCATGAGCCGCATGAAGATTCATGACCGGGGCCGCCATTTCTCTGTCCGTGCCATCCTGAGCACGGTGGCGGGAGAGAGTTGCGACTCACTGATCTTCTTCCCATTGGCTTTAGGAGGGGTGGTACCAACAGCGGAACTGCCAAAGCTCATGCTGTGGCAGGTCTTCCTTAAGACGTTCTATGAGGTTGTCGCCCTGCCGCTGACCATCCGTGTCGTGAAGTTCCTCAAGAAGCACGAAGGTGAGGATGTCTATGACGACGGTGTCAACTACAGTGTCTGGAAAATTTTTAATTTTTAATTTTATGGAGAGAAAAGACGAAAGGCTCAAGGCCCTTGGAGCCAGGACAAAATACAGGATGGACTATGCGCCAGAGGTGCTGGAGACTTTTACCAACAGGCATCAGGAGAGCGACTATTGGGTACGTTTCAACTGTCCCGAGTTCACGTCTCTGTGTCCCATTACGGGTCAGCCCGACTTTGCCGAGATACGTATCTGCTATGTCCCCGATGTACGGATGGTGGAGAGCAAGAGCCTTAAGCTCTATCTCTTCTCTTTCCGTAATCATGGTGATTTCCATGAGGATTGTGTCAATATCATCATGAAAGATCTTATCAGGCTCATGGAGCCTAAGTATATAGAGGTCACGGGACTGTTCACGCCGCGTGGTGGCATCAGCATCTATCCGTATGCCAACT
>CALJCU010000153.1 GCA_938023885.1 uncultured Prevotella sp.
TTCTCATCTCCTTCGATAAAGAAGTACCGGTCAAATTTCTTGCTGGCAGCCAGCGCACGCTTAGCGGAGCCAACAAGATATTGCTCACCGTCACTGGTCTCGATTTCTCCCGTCCCGGCAAAGGCGTCAATATAAATCTTTTTAAATTTCTGGTTTTGCAGTGCAATCAGGTACGCATCCAGATAGCTCGTAAAGATATTGAGCTTCTCCTCCGTCCAATTGCCGCCAAATTTCTGTGATGTCGCCATTGCTATTTCTACCCTCATTTACATTCCATCTCACTGAGAGAACGAAATGACATATTCTTTCTTGTTCGTTTCGACCCTGACGATCTGCTCGATCTTTGCTCCGTAGTCGCTGACCAGTTCTTTCTTGATCTCATTCCGATATCCCTCTGACGGGAAGATCGGGTGATCATCCAGCAAATCCCACAATTCCATAAGTGGCACCAGATTGTGCCCTCTGAAATTGTCCTGCAGATACTTTGTAATATCCCTTACATGGAAGCAGGAAGTATCTGTATCCAATGTGATGACTCCATCAAAGTCAAATCGCAGCTGGCCGTTGTCCGATGAATGTTTGGTAGAAGACTGTGCTCC
Source organism: uncultured Prevotella sp. (assembly GCA_938023885.1). GTDB lineage: Bacteria > Bacteroidota > Bacteroidia > Bacteroidales > Bacteroidaceae > Prevotella. The sequence continues at coordinate 600 of CALJCU010000153.1, forward strand.
AAAAACCTTCCATGCGCTCTTCTTATACAGCTTGAAGCCTTCTTTGTGACTCGTGCAATGTATCAGGTTATACATGTGCGAGTTGTTCGTGTTATAAAAAGGAAAAGCTGCAACGTAGTATCTGCGTGTCCCATGCAGAGAAGCGATGATCTCCTCCACTCGCGCCTCGTAGGCTGTCTTGTCACTTCCAAACGGCACTAACTTTTCAAAATCCTCAAGGTAGGTATTCTCGTACTTCTCCTTTGTGGTTTTCCGCTTGGCGCTGGTGATGGCTCTCACCGGATCGGAGACCATGTGATTGATCATGACCTCTCCCCAGTTCAGGAAGAACGGCAGGATCGCCTCCCAGTCAATCGAAGCATCATACGGATCGTAAAGCAGGAAGTAATGCAAGTGCCCTGTCTGGTATAACTGCGGCCCAATAGTCTTCAGAAGCTCATGCGCATCCAACCTTGATGTTACGATCTGAAAGTTACGCTCGTTTTGCGGCAGATGCTTTTCAAGTTCATCCACCCGTTCGGCATCCTTATCATTCAGATAGATGTACACCGCCTTATCCGTATATGTCCTCGCAACCTCCAGCAAAGCCTCCGACACCCGCACAGCTGTACCTTTTACATGTTCTCCAGCATCATCCGTATAAATCCCGCTATTGCACATGCAGTCTATAAAGATCAGGCCATTACATGAATCGTTCAACATCAGCTTCTGCGCCCATGATTTTATATATTCCTCTATCAATTCAAATTTCTTGATTGTGTGAGGGCTGGCCTTGCTAATCACGCTTTTCTTCTTTGCGGGCATAACATCACCCCTCATTCAATGGCATCTTCTTCGGTCGGGATCAACTCCATGATGTCCCCGATATCGCAATTTAGCGTTTTGCATACCTTCATTAGCACTTCCATACTGACGGTTTCACCTTTAGACAGCTTGGTAACGGATGCCCAGCTAATCCCAGCCTCCGCCTGCAAGTCCTTCTTCTTCATATCTTTGTCTATCAGGATTTTCCATAATTTCTTGTAACTAACTTCCATAGCAGTCCCCTTGTCTTCGTTATCAGGCATCTGTGGTGATACTCATACAAGGATATTCTACCAAAAATCTTCTCAAACCACAAGGTTAATCTTCATATCCACAAGAATTTTCTTCTCTTTATATTGATAAATTCGTGTAGATGTGATAAACTCAGAATAATCTCACTCACACAACTGCCATTTGACGCGGAAAGGAGGTGCAGCTCTGTGGACAACAATCAAAACGAAATCAGCCGATTTATCTATGAAATTTGCTATCCACACATCTGGACAACTGTATCGTCGCACTTAGCACAGCACCTTTCACTGTTGGATTTATCATATTCCCGGATCAAGTATCCGGACTCCGCCAACATAGAAAATCTGATTCTTGAATTCACACGCAATATCCACATCGAGGAGGATACGCTCTTCTTCGAAGCCGTTATCAGCTGTACAATCAACCTGACAGAAGACGGCTATCTCGGAACCGCCTCCTGTGATATAAACCAGTGGTTTTCCGTCTCCTGCGAGGCTGTCGTTACCGACAGATTGGAGTCCTTCGATATTACCAATGTGCAGAAATATGCGCCGGATGTGCGGAAAAGCGCTGAAGGGCAGGCAGTCTCAAAGAACATCGTCCCCATCCTCTACAAAAAAGATCTGGAAGCGGAAGCAGAGCGCTTTTTAGAGCGGTACTGCGCAGAGGCGCTTAAAACGCCTCTGCCTGTGCCAATTACTGACATCGCAAAGGATATGGGACTCGAAATCATCCAAGGCTACCGCATCACGGATGATTTCAGTGTATTTGGAGAGATATATTTCACAGCCGACTGTTTATGACCTGTTCAAGATTTCTAATAAGACGATAGATGTCCGAAGAGGCACCATCCTTGTCGATGCCTATACCTTCTGGCAGCGGAATCTCGGATGCGTCAAGAATACCATCGCTCATGAAGTCTACCATTGGTACAAGCACAGGATGTATGCTGCTATAAAGTATATTCTCTACGGGAAAGACTTTGTGGCTTGCCGCTGTCCATCCGGCATGATTTATCCAGAGAAAGATGAAGAATGGTCAGACATTCAGCGTATGGAGTGGCAGGCAAATAACATGGCTCCACGCATTCTCATGCCCTATCGCACCTTCCGGCTGAAGGTTGACGAACTGTTTCAAAAATACAACTATGAAAATAGTGAATTGAAGCTCGCTATCCTGACAAATGTGGCTGAGGAATTGCGGGAGTTCTACGGTGTTTCCCGGCAGTCCGTTCTGATTCGTATGATGGAAACTGGCTATAAGGAAGCTGCCAGTATATACCGGTATGACAAGGAATCTCCCTACCACGGATATTTGGATCAGCGTGATGCGTTTTATGCATATCGCACCAGCAGCGAATTCCGCAGGCTCGTTGATTCCGGCCTTTTTCGTTATGTAGACGGATACTTTGCCATCAACGATGAGCAATACATCGAGCGTAACAATGATGGCAAGCTGACCCTTACGGATTATGCATGGGCAAATCTGAGTGAATGCACTCTGCAGTTTACATGGCAGTCTCTACAACCTGACGAGGCAGAGAAGCATTTTCCGTTCGAGCTGCTTCACCGCAAGAACGGAGAACGTAAAGCCTCTAAATACGATTCTCAGCAAAGTGCCTCCGCTGTGCAGATGTCCGAGGCACTGCAAAAGAAGCGAGAGGAATTTGAACGCCAAAGTGCTGCCAGAAAGATAACCGGTGTAAACAAAACCTGCTGGGAGGTTATCTTTGAGATCGTGCAATCTCGCGGAATAAGCAAGTCTCATTTCTGTTCTTTGACCGGGCTTGGTGAAGAGGTATATCTAAAAGCAGAAAAGAACATCGACACAAAGCCAATCCTTAGAACAATCGTTGCTGTAAGCAGAGGGCTTGACCTTGACATTGGAACAACAGAGAAGCTCCTGCAGCTCGCCGGACATGCTTTTGACGAATCCGATGAACACCAAGCTCTGAAATACTGCATCACCGGTTTCTCGGGGATGAGCATTGACGATGCAAATGAATTCCTTGAATCCTATCATTACGAGCCGCTTGGCTCCAAACAGCGTCTATAAACAGGTCTAATCTGCCGCACTTCCGTCATGGAGGTGCGGTTTTTTAATTTTTCCGACTCGCCGAGTCGGATTTTTTTATGACTACATTCCTTACTATCACTGTCTTTTTGCTATATCTGTACCCTTTTCAGCTCTCCGGAAAGTGCCTATTTTAAGGCATTTCCGCGACTCGTCGAGTTTTCTGGTTTTTCTCTCTCCTGACTAAAATGTAGTTAGCACGTGGGAGCCATCTGCGCAGGGTGTTTCCGGTTCCATGTGACTATCTATGACAATCAAATACTGTACCAATCACCGGAAGTGAGGTGCAGCCGAAATGGAGTAATCCTTCGGTATGCTCTCGCACCTGTGGTCTGGTTTTGCATGTCTGGAGCTCTCCATTTCGGCAAAAGCCGAAGGAGGGCTTTCATTATGCAAAACAACGACAATCAGAAGACCTATTTCATCTATGTTCGCAGCACCGGCGAGAAGGTGCCGGTCACCAAGGCGCAGCACGACTCCTTCTATAAGGAAGCTGACCGCATCCGCCACAAGGAGCAGGATCACGGCAGGTGCATGTGCCCTTTCCGCTTCATCTGGAAGTGCGACGGCGACTGTATCGGCTGCGAATACCATGCGGCAGGCGACATTACTTCTCTGGATCAGCCTCTCCCTGATGGCAACGGCACCCTCGGCGACTATATTCCCGACCGTAGTAAGCCTATGGAGGAAGTCATCGCCGACCGCATGCTGCTGGAGCAGCTCTTTGCCAGACTGCGTGAGCTCGACCCGGAGGCAGATACCATCATCCAGCTTTGGAAGGATCACCCGGAGGGCATCTCCGACCGTGCCATCGCAAGAGAGCTCGGTCGCCCACAGAAGACCTTCGCGGATCAGATGAAGAAGTATCGCACCGACCTTCGCAGAATCAGCGGTGACAAGTAATCCTTAAGACTACGAACCACAGCCTTTCCGGTCACTATCCCTCACTCGGATGGTGGCCGGAAAACTATTTTATAAAATCCTCCGCTCAAATCAACAGTTCATCTCCAGTGGAAGGTGAAGGCAAGAGAACACAGCCTTCAGAAAGCGAGGTGAACTCATGATGTACCGCAGTTACTCAGACACCGGCGGCAACGTGAACGAGGAGATCACGCTCCTGAATTCCATCAGTCACGTATCCGCCAGACTGGCAAGGAACCTCTCACTCCTTGCCGCAAGCCAATCCGAGGAAGGAGGAAAAAAGAATGTCAAAGATGGCAGAAATGGCAAAAACCATCGAAGAGCTCCGCACCGCTGCTGCTTCTATTAATGCCGTAGCCGACTGGCTCTACCAGCAGTTTTCCGGTGATGACAACGAAGCGCAGGCCACGGAAGCTCCCGCTAAGAAGGAACCGAAGCCTGAACTCAAGCTGGAGGACGTAAGAGCCGTCCTTGCCGAGAAGTCCCGTGCCGGTCATACCGCAGAGGTCCGCGCCCTGCTTCAAAAGTTCGGTGCAGCAAAGCTCTCGGAAATCGATCCGGCAAATTATGAAGCCTTGATGAAGGACGCGGAGGTGATCGGCAATGGCAGCTAAAGCACACGCGATCCTATCCGCATCCTCATCCGACAGGTGGCTGCACTGCCCACCATCGGCAAGGCTCTGTGAAACCTACGAGGACAAGGGAAGCCACTACGCTGCGGAAGGCACCGACGCACATGCGCTTGGCGAGTACAAGCTCAAGACCGCGCTCGGTATGCCTGCAGACGATCCGACCGACAGCCTCAAATGGTATTCCGAGGAGATGGAGGATGCTACCTCCGGCTATGCCGAATACGTGCTGGAGCAGGTCGAAGCCGCCAAGGAAACCTGCGCTGATCCGGTCGTCCTGATTGAGCAGCGTGTGGACTTCTCCCGCTGGGTAGAACAAGGCTTCGGCACCGCCGACTGCATCATCATCGCAGACGGTACGCTCCGGGTAATCGACTACAAGCACGGCTTAGGCGTTCTGGTCTCCACAGAGGAAAATCCGCAAATGCAGTGTTATGCCCTCGGCGCTTTGGAGCTTTTCGATGACATTTACGACATCGATCAGGTATCCATGACCATCTACCAGCCGAGACGCCAGAACGTCAGCACCTACGAGATCAGCAAAGAGGATCTGTATCGCTGGGCGGATGAAGTCTTAAAGCCCACCGCAGATCTGGCTTTTGCCGGTGACGGGAACTTCCTGTGCGGTGAATGGTGCGGCTTCTGCAAGGCCAAGAATGAGTGCCGCGCCAGAGCCGAAGCAAACCTGAAGCTCGCGCAGCATGATTTTAAGCTCCCGCCACTGCTTACGGATACCGAGATCGAGATTATCCTCGGCAAGGTAGATGAGCTGGTTAGCTGGGCTTCCGATATCAAGGAATACGCCCTGCAGCAAGCTCTCTCCGGTAAGGAATGGACTGGCTTTAAGCTCGTCGAAGGACGCAGCAACCGCAGATACAGCAACGAGGCCGCCGTCATTGATGCGGTCGAGAAAGCAGGCTTTGACCCGTATGAGAAAAAGCTGCTCGGCATCACCGCCATGCAGAAGCTCCTCGGCAAGTCCCGCTTTGATGAACTCCTGACGGCTTACATTGAAAAGCCGCAGGGCAACCCCACTCTTGTGCCGGAGTCCGATAAGCACCCGGCCATGAACATAGCAAAAATGATTTTATGGAGGAAAACGACAATGAGTAAGAATGTAAAAATCAGCAATCCCATGAAGGTTATCACCGGTGTCGACACCCGCTGGAGCTACGCGAACGTCTGGGAGCCGAAATCCATCAACGGCGGCACTCCCAAGTACAGCGTGAGCCTCATCATCCCGAAGTCCGACACCAAGACCATCGCCAAGATTCAGGCTGCTATCGAGGCTGCCTACAAAGAGGGCGAGGCCAAGCTCAAGGGCAACGGCAAGTCCGTACCGGCGCTCTCTGTTTTGAAGACTCCTCTGCGTGACGGCGATGCAGAGCGTCCAGACGACGAGGCCTACAAGAATGCCTACTTTGTCAACGCCAATGCAACCTCTGCACCCGGCATCGTGGACGCAGATCTGAATCCGATTCTCACCCGCTCTGAAGTGTACAGCGGTGTGTACGGCAAAGCCAGCATCACGTTTTATGCTTTCAACTCTTCCGGCAATAAGGGAATCGCCTGCGGACTCAACAATCTGCAGAAGATTCGCGACGGTGAGCCTCTCGGCGGCAAGGCAAGAGCTGAGTCCGACTTTGCCACTGATGACGATGAAGATTTTCTCAACTAAGGAAAGGAGCGCAAAACTATGGAAAGCACAGTAATGATTTCATCCCTTCTCTGCAACATCCTGATTGGATGCTTCTGCATCGTAGTCCTGTCTTGGGCAGTGGTCGCCATCCAGACGGTGATCAACGACTTCAAGCGTGAGAAACGCGAGGAGAAAAGGGCCGCGCAGGACGACGAATACCATATCAAGCGTATGGAATCTCTGAAATAATCCAGTACCGGCAGGCGGCTTAGGAGTGATCTTAAGCCGCTTGTTTGAATTGAGGTGAAATCTATGCAAACACTCAGTATCGATATTGAAACCTACAGCGACGTAAATCTGTCCAAGTGCGGCGTTTATAAATATGCCGAGTCACCAGATTTTGAAATACTGCTGTTCGGCAACAGCGCCGACGGCTCCGATGTGACGGTCATCGACCTTGCACAGGGAGAACGCCTGCCGCAGGAAATTATAGATGCCCTTACCGATGATTCTGTCATCAAATGGGCTTTCAATGCAAATTTTGAACGGGTGTGCTTATCCCGGTATCTCCGTGATCTGGGTGTGAGCCTTGATCTCTTCCATGATAACCATCCACTCTCTCAGGAGTGCGCCAAGTTCTTAAACCCAGAAAGCTGGCGCTGCTCTATGGTCTGGGCGGGCACAATGGGACTGCCGCTTTCTCTGGAAGGCGTCGGTGCTGTCCTCGGTCTTGAAAAGCAGAAGCTCACTGAAGGGAAAGACCTGATCAAATACTTCTCCGTGCCCTGCACTCCGACAAAGGCAAA
>CALJCU010000154.1 GCA_938023885.1 uncultured Prevotella sp.
CATTTTAATCTTTATGTAATGTATTAATTATATGCTAATGCTAAATCGGATGCAAAGTTACTGCTTTTTCTTTGAGCCACCAAAGAAAAAAGTAGATTTATTTGCGGTCTCCTTTTCCTTTCAGTTGCTTGGTGCAAGGGTTCACTGTCGTCTTACTTGGCATAGGTGATGGTGATGGTCTGAACACGCAGCTGCACACCACCCTTGGTAAGGCTGGGGTCAGCATTGGTGTACACGACGCTGTTGCCAGAGAAAGTGACGGTCGCCGTGGCGTTGCCCACGCAGTTGGTGCCATTGTAAACGTCGCAGGTGAAGACAATTTTTGCGATTGGCTTGGAAGCCGTGAATGTCAAGGTGTTGTTGAGATAGACGCGCACGCCCTTGGTCTTTGTGTAGAAGGTTGGTGCTGTCATTGCTTCTCCCTTGCCAAAGACGACGGTCGTGCCATCTGGGAATTTAGCTTCCGTGACTGTCTTCGTGTCTTCATATCCCTGTTTGCTCAGATCGATAGACGTGCTCTCTGTACCCTCGTTTGCGTTGGTGTTGGTCAGTGTCACCGTGGTACCACTGATGGTGATACCTTTCCCTGTGGTTATGGTCGGTTCAGTACTGCTACCGTTTCCCTCACCTTCGAGCGAGACGATCTTGGAGCCGTACTGCATTTGCGGGGTGTTGCCCTTGTAATTGATCAGCGTTCCGACAACCGTTACTTTCTGGCCGACTTTCAGGTCTGTGGCAGCCGTGAACTTGGCGCCATCCTTGCCATAACCATTGTAGATGTAGAACTGTTCGCTGCTCTCCTTGCCGTCGTCAGAGATATAATAGTTCATCTCTCCATACCTTGAGTTGAAGTCGCCTACCTTGCTGATGATACCGCTGACGTAGACGTTCTCTCTCTTCTCGCCGTCTTTCAGCTGGGCGGCTGCCGCGTTGGCAGCGGTGGCGTTGAAGGGTCTGGCTTGTGTACCTGAACCTTTGGGCTCGCCAGTGGAAGGTGTCACAGGTGTGGTGCCGGCAGTCTCACCGTTGAGGCTATAGATATAACTGGCACCTTTACCGACGGTCTCCGGAGTCTTGCCGTTGTAGTTGGTGAACTTTCCGTATACCACGACGGTGTCGCCTACCGAGAGCTTGTCGTCGGCAGTGAACTTACGGTTACCAAGGTAATAGCTCTGGAAGATGTAGATCTCGTTCTTGCCGTCATCGGTGATGTAATAGTTGGCATTGCCGTATTTCTCAGTCTCTATCTCCTTGATTTCCTTAACGGCTCCCTTGACATAGATAGCCGTTGATGTCTCCTCGCCTGCGGCGAGAGCGTTGACCACTTTCAGTGCGCCAGCCACATTGTAGGGGTCGTTGGCGGTGCCTGTGCCTTTAGCCTCCGTCGTTGGCTCTCCCTTGCCTCCTGTGCCCGGTTCCTCGTATGGCATAGGTACGTCGGAACATGCTGTGAAAGAGAAGAGGGCCAAGAGGGCTATGGCTAATTTGAATATCGATTTCATAATTATCTATATATAATAATGTGTATATTACGTATGGTTATTTATTCACTTTGATGTCGCTGGTCTTGCGTATCAGGATCTGCCAGGTGTTGTTGTAGCGTGTGGCGATGCCTGTGATGTCGGCGCTCTGTTTCTTCTTGGCTGTGGCGTCGTAGGGCAGTGTCATGGCAGCGAAGTCGGCGTAGGTGCTGGTCCTGACCACAACGTTTGTGCCGTAGCCGTCGAGCTCCTGGTTGACGGCGTTGCCCACGGCTGTGCCTGAAGTGAAAGTAGCCTTGCCGTCAGCGTTCTTGAATGTGACGCCTTTCAGGGTGACGAGCTTGCCACAGTTGGCGTTCATGTTGCTCTTGACGGTGGCAAAGTCGACGGGCCGGATAGCATTGGCATCCGGCGAGCCCGTGATCTTGAAGTGTTTGCTCCAGATGTCCTTCTGCATGCGACCGATACTGTTGCCCTGATAGGGTGCGCCTATCTCCGGCATCTTACGGTAGCCGCCGATATAGAGCCCTTTTAGGTCGACGAGAATCTCGGCACCCTCTGCGAGGTAACCGTTGAGACCTCCCTCATTGACGGCAATGATGATGGCGGCAGTGTTATCCTGCAGCACCACCTGTTTGTAGATATTGCCGCCGAGGTCGTTGCCAGTAATGCGCCCCTTGATCATGATATTCTCGTCAATCTGCTTGTTCTGATCAGTGGAGGCAAAGACGTTGGGGTACTTCTTGATGAGCTCTGCGATGGTGATGACATTGTGCTCGGTGAGACTGTTGTTGCCGAAAGGAGCACCGTCCGTGAAGTCAGGCTCATCCCAGTCGCCGTTCATGCAGGACGAGAAAAGCCCGCACACCATGGCAAAGAGAAACAGATAAGTTGCTTTTATTTTCATAGCGTTTACTCCTTTCTTAGAATTTATAAGTTACGATGAGCATGCCGTTGATGCCATTGACATAGAACTTCTTCGGGTTAGTGAGGAAGGTGTAGGTGCGTATCGTCTCGCCGCTGTCGTCGTAGGTCTGGCGGTTCTGCTCCATGCCGCCGGTGACAAGCTTGCGGTTGTTGAGAATGTTGGTCAGCATGAGGTTGATGGACAGCTGATGCTTGCCCACATAGATGCTCTTGCCCACTGAGGCATCGAGCATGAATCCGCCCTTGCCTCTAGCCTGTGACGGTGCTCTGGAAACGTCGTGCATGGGATTGCCATTCTCACCCATGACCGTGTTGCCGGCGGCATCTTTCAGCAACGGAAGGTTGGAATAGTAGCGGCTTACGGGCGTGTAATAGAGATAGATGCGGTCGTAGTAGTTGCCGATGAGGTCGATGAACCAGCCATTAGAGTGGTAGACGAGGTCGACGGAATAAGCCGACAGCGGCGTGCCGCCCTCACGCATATTCTTGTTCACTACAATGTCGTTGTAATACTTGCCGTCGTTGGAGAGCATGTAGCACACGTTGGCGTTGTTGGCGTACTTCGCCTCACTGACGGTTGCCAGGGTGTTGATGCTGAAGGTAGACGACAGCTTGAAGTTGAGGCCTGCCTCTATACCATAATAATGCTTGTTGATGCCGGAGAGGGAGACGTATGAAAAGGATTTATTGCTGTCATAATAGAACATACTGTACTCTGTCACGTCTTGCAGGCGGGTGTAGTAAGCCTGGATGTTAGCGTGCAGCCAACTGCTCTGTAACTGATAGCCCATCTCAGAGGAAAAAATCTTCTCTGTAGAGAGGTCTTTTACAAAGTCATTATTGATCTGTGGAGAAGAGAAAGCGACGTTTGCCGTCGGTGCCTTCCACTCATAGCCGGCACCTAAGGAGAGCGTATTGCCGCGTCCGAGGCTGATGTTCATACCGGCTTTTCCTCCGCCGTCGAGGAAGTGAGCCGTGCCGCTCTTGCCGTAAGAGTTGTTGGGAGCGAGACCGTTGCGCATCTTGCCGTCGCGCTGCATAGCCACTCCGCCAATGCGGCCACTGACAAAGAGAAAGGCACCGTTGAGCCTTGTCTCATAGCTTGTCCATGCCTGTGCACGGTTGACATAGACGTTATAGTCGTAGCCGAAGCGGTCGCCCTTGCGCACCTGCTTCGGCGTACTGCCGTCGTTGAGATCATAGAATTCCTGCGAGGCGTTCTCGGCATAGGTGCCGATGACATAATAGTTGCTGTTATGGAACGAGGTGGCACCGAGCAGGTCCTCCATGGTCTGATAGTGCATGCCCTTGTTAGTGCTCAGATTCAGGCCGATATTGAGCCCGCTCTTTGCTGTGAGGTCTTTGTGCAAGGCAGAGGAGAGGCTGAAGGCGAGCTGGTCGTCGTGATAGGCCTGCTGGTAATACATGGCGTCAGCACCCTGTGCCGATGCCATTTTGTTGGAGTAGTAGAGCCTGTCCCAGTTGATCTGCCTGTTTGCCTTCGACGCCATGAGGTAGTCGCGGGCTGCTGTCCAGGCTACAAGGTCGGAGGCACTCGTTGAGCCGGAGCCGTTGCCCCACACATCATAGAAGTAGCTGGGCATGAGACTGTAGTAGTCGGGAGCCGGGTTGGTGGTGTTGTTGTAGTTGAGACGTGTGCTGCTGTACATGGAATACTTGCCGAGCAGTGAGGTGGTGAGCTTCGTATTGTCGTCGATCTTGAAGTCCCAGGTCAGCAAGGCAGCCGGCGCATAGTCGTTGACCACACGTGCGTTACGCTTCTTGCCGTTCTGGTAGCCCCAGTTGGGGTTATAGTTGTAGTTATTGGCGAGCCAGTACATCTCATCCGTCGAGGCACTCTGAGTGCCACGCTCTGTGGGGTTGCCCCAGGTGACGAGGGAGAGGGAGTGATGGTCGTTGAACACCTTCTCCACACCGAGGAAATAGCTCAGTGAGTTGTAGAACGTACCTTCCACGTAGCCGCGATTGGCCCAGCGGTAGGTGAGGGAAGCCGACCACGCCCAGCCTTTGTCGTTGAGACCGGAGTTGTAGGAGTACATGCCTCGGAGCGTGTAGTTGCGGTTGCCGCCGGCGAGAGAGAGCCGCTGACCCACAGGCATGGCCGAGGGCCGGAAGTTGTAGTTGTTGCTTCCGCCCAGGGATGTCATGGCAAAATTGTTGCTCTCAAAGGGCAGCGCCGACTCCATGTTGCGTGTCTGGTTGTTGAGTCCGCCGACGAAGGAGTAACGGAAGTCGCCGCGCTCGATATCGTTCACGGAGTTGCCGTTAATGTAGATGTTGTTATACTTGGCGTTGTAGGCTCTGTATTTGAACCGCATGGGGCTCCAGCGGTAGCCTACCTCGTTGGCGTAGGCATTGGTGCCGGAGGAGATGATGGACACGCTCTGCGTGACGTTCTCATCCTCGCCGAGCTGTGCCTCCGTGAAGGTGAAGGCCCGCTCGCCCACGTTGACAGAGTCTCGCTGGGCAAAGCCCGTCGAGACAGTGCTTAAGGCAGTCAGGGCCATGATAAGCTTCTTCTGCATAAAAATGTGTTGGTTAATGATAATTATATAGGTTGCAAACTTACATAAAATTTTCCAATTATACACTGGTTGGATGAATATTTTTTTCTTAGGGAAAAGATACCAAATACCAAATTGTCTTCAAACTTTCTTGCTCTATCTTAAGAAAAGTGCTTATT
>CALJCU010000155.1 GCA_938023885.1 uncultured Prevotella sp.
TTAGGTGTGAAAGTATCGTTCTAATTATCATCCACTATCATGAAAAACACAATGAAAACAAAATATATCTTAGCGTCAGCCTTTCTCCTCTCCACGACGCTGTTCTCTTCCTGCGAGGATATGTTCTCGCCGGCTATCGAGAACCAGCGCAATGAAGAGGCCATGGAAGCTGAGCCTTCCTATGCTGAGGGCTTCCTCGCCAACGCTTACGTGCTGCTCCCATACCAGGACTCGCCCACAAGCGACGTAGCGACCGACGATGCCGTGAGCAACGACCAATCGAATAGTTACCTCAAGATGGCGACAGGCTCCTGGGCTTCCGACAACGACCCGATGAGCCAGTGGCAGTCGAGGTTCAATGCCATCCAGTATATCAACATCTTCCTCCGGCACTGCGACAAGGTAAAATGGGCCAACGGGGAGCCGCTCCGCACGCTTTTCAACGACCAGTTCAAAGGCCAAGCTTATGCGCTGCGTGCTCTCCAGCAGTATTTCCTGCTGCGCGCCCATGCCGGCTACACCGACGACGGCAAGCTGATGGGCTACCCCATCCACACGCAGTCGGAGACCTCATCGACCGACTTCAACCAGTCGCGTAACACCTTCAAGGAGTGCTACGACCAGATCATGGCCGACATCGACAGTGCATTGGAGCATCTGCCGCTCGAATACGGTGACATCGCTTCCGACGCTGCCGTGCCGGCCAAATACACGAAGATCGGTGCCACGATGGCTGAGTACAACCGTGCCTTCGGCTCCCACTTCTCCGGCATGATGAACGGCAAGTCCCTCGAGGCGCTCCGTGCCCAGCTCTCGCTGCTCGCTGCCAGTCCGGCCTACAACGGCGACAGCAACGTCAGCTGGGAGACGGCCGCCGACAACGCAGCTACCGTGCTCGACCGCATCGGCGGCGGCAGCGGCATGGATCCCACAGGATGGAAATGGTTCGACAACACGACTTATATCGACAATATGGGCTCCGCGGAAGTGCCTGCCGAGGTGATATGGCGTGGCTCACGCGGGGAGAGCAGCGACATGGAAAGCAACGACTTCCCGCCGTCGCTCTACGGCAAAGGCCGTATCAATCCTACGCAGAACCTCGTGGATGCTTTCCCCGACGTGGACGGCTACCCCATCACCGATGCCAACAGTGTGTACGACAAGACAGATCCTTACGCCAACCGTGATCCGCGTCTCGCTGAATACATCCTCTACAACGGACAGAAGATGGGCTCGACGAACAAAGAGATTATCACGGGCACCTACGGCACCAACCGCGACGCTATCAACCGCGAGAACGGTGTGTCGACCCGCACAGGCTACTACCTACGCAAACTGCTGCGTAGCGACGTCAACCTCGATCCGAACAGCACCACAAAGCGTTACCACTATACCGCTTACATGCGTTATACGGAGATCTTCCTCGACTATGCCGAGGCTGCCAACGAGGCCTGGGGCCCACAGGGCAAAGGCTCACACAGCTACTCCGCTTACGACGTCATCAAGGCGCTGCGTCACCGTGCCGGCATCGGACTGGGCAATGGCGACGCTTACCTCGAAAGCATCAAAGGCGACAAGGACAAGATGCGGGAGCTCATCCGAAACGAGCGCCGACTCGAGCTCTGCTTCGAGAACCAGCGCTTCTATGACCTCAGACGGTGGAAAGTGAACCCCAGTGTGCTCAACATGCCGGCTAAAGGCATGGAGATCGGACAGGACGACAACGGCAACCTCACCTACAAAGAGTTGCCTAGTGTCGAGGCTCGCGACTACAAGGACTATATGTATTATGGTCCCATTCCCTACACCGAGTGTCTGAAGTTCAGTAACCTCAAACAGAACAAAGGCTGGAAATAATCTCGTATCAACATTACCAACAGTGCATATAAAAGATTCATTATGAAACTCACAAAATATATTTCTCTCCTCTCGCTCGCAGCCCTCACAGGCTTCATGACTTCTTGCGAGAATGGCAGTCAGGACTTTCCCGACTTCGATTATACGACGGTCTACTTCGCCTATCAGAATCCTATCCGCACCATTGTCTTAGGTGTGGATGAGACGACGGATGTCACGCCCGACAACAACCACGAGTGCAGCATCATCGCCACGATGGGTGGCAGCTACAACGGCTCCAACGCCAAGGTGCAGATTGCTGTCGATCCCACGCTTGTCGACCATCTCTATTTCAGTGACGGCCGTAAGGTGGAGGCTATGCCGGAGAGCTACTATAGTCTCTCCACGACAACACTCGACTACGGTGGCGGCTTGACGGGTGCCACGAAGGTGAAACTCAACGATGCGTTCTTTGCTGATCCGAAGTCGATTGAGAACACGTATGTCATCCCCGTGAAGATGACATCCGTGGCTGGCGCCGACTCCATCCTCTCCGGCAAGCCTGTCGTCGACGGTGAGACCCCACAGCTGACGAATACCACCCGTTGGGATCCGGCACCGAAGAGCTACACACTCTATCTCGTGAAATACATCAACCAGTATACTGCCAACTACCTGCAGAAAGGTGAGGACGACATCACGATCAACGGCACCACGACAAAGGTGTCGCATGGTGGGGCTGAGGTAGAGAACGGCACCGTGGTGAAAGGTATCACGACACGCTCCCTCTCAGCCATCAACTGGCCCGTGAGCTACACCGTCAGTGGCAAGACGTTGACCGCTAATCTCATCCTTACCTTCGATGACAAGGGCAACGGCACTGTGACGACAGACACCGAAGGCGTCACCGTCTCCGGCACCGCTTCTTTCGTGCAGGATGCTGGCACATGGAACAAGAAGCAGCGTCAAGGTATCAACTATGACCTCACGCTCTCCTTCTCTGATGGTAACAAGGTAGTGACAAAGGGTCTGCTCACCATGCGCGACCGTGGCGTGACGGCAGCTCAGGAGTTCACAACAGAATATAAAAACTAAAAGCGAAAACCATGAAAAGATATAAATATCTTATGTTGGCAGCGGCTCTGGCAGCCTTCACCTCGTGCGCCGATGACAAGTACGAGACTTTCCGGACTGCCTCTACCGACGATCCCAACTATGCGTATCTGAACGACTACGCTGAACTGAAGACGTATATCGACAGGGCTAAATATCCCAACTTCAAGCTCTGCGGCGCCACAAGCGCCTCGGAGTTCAACAAGCAGGAGCTCGTCTATGCCCTCGATGTGTCCAACTTCGATGAGCTCGTCACGGGCAATGACTTTAAGATGGGTTCCGTCGTCAGTGCCGACGGCACGATGGACTTCTCCACGATTCAGACGTTCATCAAGAACACTACCGATGCAGGCCTCTCCGTCTACGGACATAACCTCGTGTGGCACTCGCAGCAACCCGTGAAATGGCTCAACAGCCTCATCGCAGACAAGGTGCCGAGTGGTTCTGCTGGCAACAACGACGTCTTCAAATACACCTTCGATGACGGTAAGAATCTAGGTGGATGGGGTAACGGCTCTACACGTACTATCGTCAGTAAGAGTTCACATGACGGAACAGCGTGCCTGGAGATCAACAACCCTACAAAGGCCGACTCGTGGAGCGCACAGGTCGCTGCCGACTTCGGTGAAGCGCTGAAAGTAGGGACAACCTATACGCTGACACTGTGGATCAAAGGTGACAACGAAGGTTCCATCACGGCTGGCTTCCAGAACCCCAATGGATACAAAGGCTGCGGCGACTTCCCCGTCATCAACTTCTCCAAAGACTGGCAGAAGGTGGCCGTAGAAACAGCCTGCACTGGTGAGGGCGCTACCCGTTTTCTCTTCAACGTAGGTGCCTATGCTGGAAAGATTGACATCGACGATGTAGAACTCTACACGCCTGCTGCCGCTACCGTGCAGATCCCAAAGGATGACTTCAAAGCTGACTTCGAGGATGGCTCAACGCTCGCTGGATGGGGCAACGGCTCGACCCGCGAGGTCGTCTCCGGCTCACACGACGGCAGTAAGTGCATGAAAGTGCACAACCCGTCGAAGACCAACAGCTGGTCGTGCCAGTGTGCCATCGACTTCTCCGACGCCTTGAAAGAAGGCGAGACTTATTACCTCCACTTCTGGGCCAAGGCTGATGCTGAAGGCACGGTAGGTGCCGGATTCCAAAACCCGTCCAATTACTCGGGCCGTGGCGACTTTCCCGCTTTCACGCCCACGAATCAATGGAAAGAGTTTAAGCTCTCGACAAAGGTGACGGGTGACAACTGCAAACGTCTGACACTCAACCTCGGTACGCTGGCCGGCAACATGTACTTCGATGATGTTGAAATCTACCACATGGTGTCGTCCAACACCATCCCGCTCACCGACAAGGAGAAGAAAGACACGCTCACATGGGCTATGGACCGCTGGATCAAAGGCATGATGGAAGCCTGCGACAGCAAGGTGAAAGCCTGGGATCTCGTCAATGAGCCGATGTCGGACGGTGCACCGACAGAACTGAAGACTGCCAAGCGCGACGGAGGCGAAGATGCTGCGAAGAACTTCTACTGGCAGGACTACCTCGGCAAGGACTATGCCCGCACGGCTGCCGCCCTCGCCCGCAAGTATGGACCTAAGGGCCTCAAACTCTTCATCAACGACTATAACCTCGAGGCTGCCTACAACAACAACGCAAAGTGCGATGGTCTCATCAACATGATCAAATACTGGGAGAGCGACGGCGTGACGAAGATCGATGGCATCGGCACGCAGATGCACGTCACTTACAGCATGAACCCGACGACACAGGCCGCTAATGAGGCTGCCGTGACGAACATGTTCAAGAAGCTCGCTGCCACTGGTAAGCTCATCCGTGTATCGGAACTCGACATGGGTATCGCTGACAAGGATGGCAACACCATCTACACCGAGAACGTGACGGAGGATGAGCACCACGCCATGGCCAGCTACTATAAGTTCATCGTGGAGCAGTATCTATCCATCATCCCCGTTGCACAGCAGTACGGCATCTGCGCATGGGGTATCACCGACAGTAAGAAAGGCAGTGGCTGGCGTGCCGGTGAGCCTATCGGCCTGTGGACTGTGAACTACACCCGCAAGCACACCTATGCCGGATTTGCCGACGGACTGGCAGGAAAATAATATCTTCGGAACAAATACGATATGTCAAGAAACTTCATTTGCTTTCAATATGCACTGTTGGCAATGGTAACCCTTACCCCGTCCGCTGTGGCGCGGGCGAGGGTTCTGCCAGCACGTGTCTTCCAAAGCGGGATGGTGCTCCAGCGTAATAAGCCTATCGCTGTCTGGGGTACAGCTGACAAGGGCGAGACGTTTAAGGTGACGTTCCGCGGTAAGACGATCAATGTGACGACAGACGCCAATGGTCATTGGAAAACTACACTTCCTCAGCAGAAAGCCGGAGGTCCTTACCGTCTCATCATCGATCGCGACACGCTGCGCGACATCCTTGTGGGTGACGTGTGGCTCTGCTCGGGACAGTCGAACATGGATGTCACCGTCTCTCGCGTGGCACCCCAGTATCCGGATGTCACGGAGACCTACAGCAACGACCGCGTGCGGCTGTTGCGCGTAGATCAGGTAGCCTCCGTGGCAGGGCCACAGACTGACTTCCATACCTCTGGCTGGCATCATCTCACACCCCAGTCGGCCGCTAACTTCTCCGCCATTGGCTATTTCCTCGGCCGCAAGCGCGAAGAAGAGACAGGGGTCCCGCAGGGCATGATCTGTAACAGTTGGGGAGGCACGCCGATAGAAGCCTGGGTACCCGAAGACTCACTCGCCGACTATCCTCGTTACCTCGACAAGCTCCATCTCTATACACCGCAGTATGTAGAGACACAGAATAAGGCCAACGCCTTGATGAATAACCGCTGGACCGACGAGCTCAACCGTAAGGATCCGGGACTGCGTGAAGGGTGGACGGGCTCTTGCGATGACAATCCGTGGCCGCTCTATAATCAATATGCCAAGACCTGGGCACAACAAAACGGACGGGGCATAGTCGGCTCTATATGGATGCGGCAACATTTTCATATCGACAAGGCACATGACGGCATGGCTGCTCTGCTCCTCCTCGGCACCCTCTACGATGCCGACTACACCTA
>CALJCU010000156.1 GCA_938023885.1 uncultured Prevotella sp.
GATCGCCAGATGGAGCGCCTGCGCATCCTTGAAACTGGAGATATTGTAAAAGCCGTTCTTACCTGTGTCATACGGCACGTGCAGACCGATACCCCAGTCGACACGGAGCATGAAATAACCGAGATCGTAGCGGAGGCCCACACCGGTGCCGAGCGCCATCTCCTTAAACAGGTTCTTCATCTTGAAGTAGCCGCCGGGACGGCCTTCGTCATAGTGCATCGTCCAGACATTGCCGGCATCGAGGAAGACCGCTCCATAGAGCGAACCCATCAGCCGGGGACGATATTCAAGGTTCATCTGAAACTTGATGTCGCCTGTCTGTTCTACATACGAGCGGCGGCGCTGGGTAGACCGGTAACGTCCCGGACCGATCTGCCGTGCGTTGAAGGCACGGATGCTGTTGGCTCCGCCCACATAGAACTGCTCGGTGTACGGAGCGAAACGGCTGTTCCCATATGCCCAGAGAGTTCCTGCATTGACGTGAGCGGCAACACTGCTCTTCTCCGCCACTGTCCATATCTTGGTAAGATTAGCCTCTACCTTGAGAAACTGTGCGAAAGGATTCTTGAAGAGCTGCTTGTTCTTCTCGCTCCAATGACGGCCCGACAGGGTATAAGCAGCCGACAGCACATTTGACGCTTCACTCACGGTAGTCCATATCTTCACGGGATTACGATAGCGGGCAGGACTCATGAAGGTGTACTGGAACAGCATCTTCGGGATGAACTGGTCCGCCATCGACACCTCCAGATACGGCACGCTGTCAATGAGTTCCAGATAACGGTCGGTCACTTTGTGCATGTATTCATACGTCAGTGAAAGCGGCGAGAACGAGTAACTGTTTCGTTCGTTGGGCTGCCACTGGTAGGCCAGTTCTCCAGACACCACATGCCGCTTGAAGTATTTGGCACGGTTCAGCACGTCGACAGAGGCTTTCAGCGTCGTGGAAGGCGTAGCATAATAGGTACGGGGCGGTTTCGGCTTGTTCGCCAGCCCTTTCTCCGCAGCCTCTTCCACCTTTCTCTGTATCTTCATCCAGCGTTTACGGGGAGGCGCGACGAAAGGATTGACAAGGCGCGGAATCTGCAGGCTCGCCTCGACACCGTACTCATAGTTATTGATTCCCAGACGGCTGCGTCCGTCGTCATCACTGTTCGACGACCATTCGTAGGCACCGTGTACACGCAGGTTCAGCCTTTCCCCGCCACGGAAGGCATTGCGCTTGGTAAAACCGATAATGCCCTCGGGACCGTATCTGCCGCTTGTCTTTCCTTTTCCATACGCCTCTACATAGAAGTCGTAAGGCTTGTCGAACAGGCAGTCCACCTTCATGTCCAAGATATGGCACGTATCCGTGGTGTCA
>CALJCU010000157.1 GCA_938023885.1 uncultured Prevotella sp.
GGTCGGCATTTTTTACCTTGCTGACGCCGAAGCTTGAGCCGTCGGAAGCAGGCTTGACGAAGCACGGCATGCCCAGACGTTTCTCGATGGCAGCAGCATCGTATTCCTCTCCGCGACGAAGCAGGATGCTGTCGGCGACATTCACACCGAAGCCACGCAGATAGTTGTTGAGCACATACTTATCGAAGGTCATAGCCTCGACGAGTACACTGGAGGTAGAGTAGGGCAGATGGATAAGGTCGAAGTAACCCTGCATCATTCCGTTCTCACCGGGCTGCCCGTGGATGGTGATGTAAGCGTAGTCGAAGACGACAGCCTTGCCGTCTTTGCCGATGAATGAGAAGTCGGCTTTATCGATGGGAGCCACACTGCCGTCCTCAAAGCTGACGTGCCAGTTGATGCCTTTGATGTCTACAATATAGATATTGTAACGCTCCTTGTCGAAGAAAGAGAAAAGTCCCTGCGCCGAGCGCAGCGATACGTCGTGCTCTGATGAGTCGCCACCGCAGACGATGGCAATGTTTCTTTTTAAGTTTTCCATTTATTAGTGATATAATCTATACGAATATTCTTTTATTTAATGTATCCCCTCCATTTCTCTATCAGCGCTGCGAAGTCTTCGGGCCACTGCGAGTCGAAATCCATCTGTTTGCCTGTCCGTGGATGAATGAAGCCGAGTGTCTTGGCATGGAGGGCCTGACGAGGACAGAGTGCGAAGCAGTTGCGGATGAATGCCTTGTAGGTTGAACTGCGTTGTCCCCACAGTATCTCTGTACCGCCGTAGCGCTCGTCGCCGAAAAGCGGATGGCCGATCTCCTTCATGTGGGCTCGTATCTGATGGGTACGTCCGGTTTCTAAGACACACTCTACGAGTGTGGTGTAACCGAAGCGTTCCAGCACGCGCCAGTGAGTAACGGCCGGCTTGCCGATACCCGAATCGGGCGGGAACACTTTCATGCGCAGCCGGTCCTTGGGGTCGCGTGCGATGTTTCCCTCTATACATCCGGTGTCTTCCTGAAGGTTGCCCCACACGAGCGCGTTGTAAGCACGGTGTGATGTCTTGTAGAAGAACTGCTTGCCGAGAGAGGTCTTGGCATCGGCAGTCTTTGCCACGACGAGGAGTCCACTCGTGTCCTTGTCGATGCGATGGACGAGTCCTACGGCAGGGTCGTTGGCATCGAAGGTCTTAAGGTCACGCAGGTGCCATGCTACGGCATTGATAAGCGTGCCGTTGAAGTTGCCTGCTCCCGGGTGCACCACTATGCCCGCAGGCTTGTTGACTACCAATACATCATCATCTTCATAGACAATGTCAAGCGGAATATCCTCCGGTTGAATCATCGAGTCGTGCCTCGGACGGTCAAGCATGAGTGTGATGATGTCGTTGGGCCGTACCTTATAGTTGCTCTTTACGGGCCTGCCGTTGACCTGTATGCAACCGGCATTGACCGCCGTCTGGATACGGTTGCGGGAAGAGTGTTGCATGTGCTCGGCAAGAAACTTGTCGATGCGCACGGGCTGCTGCCCCGCATCGACGGTTATGCGCCAGTGCTCATATTGCCCCGGCCCAGATTCGGTGCTCTCCTGCACTTCCTCAAGATCGTCATCTGTTGTGTTATCTGATAGTGTGTCTGATAATGTGTTGTACGTCATTGTCACGAAGTTGTTATTCCACCGGCGTGAATGGATCCTTGTCAGGATCATCTTTCTGCTTGGTGTGGTCGTCCTCATCGGGAGTCGGTACTTTTTGGAACTCATCCACGTCGCCACTGTTGTCACTTGGTGGGACGACGGCGGGGTCTACATAGTTTACTGAGTCGCTGGCATCGCGCATGCCGTTGCCCGCCTGTATCGTGAGTTTGGCGTCTACAGGAATCTTATCTCCATAGGCTACATGCTTACCGTTGACGAGAATGCCGTAGACCCAGTCTTTCTCACCGGGCACGAACTGTGGCGGGTTGAGCTTGAAGCCCATAGCCGTAAGCTTTGCCATGGCCTCACGCAGCGAGCAGTTGTCGATGACGTCAGGCAGCGTGATGGTCGGTGTCTGTGTGGCGTTGATGGTGACGAAGACCGTGCGGCCTGGCTTGACACGCTCGCCCGGTGTGGGATATTGCTCAAGGATACAGCCTGGAGGCAGTGTCTTGATATAGCCGGTATCACTCACGACCATGTCGAGGCCGAGCTCTGAGAGTATTTCATGAGCATTGTCGAATGTCTTGTGCGTGAGGTTGGGGATGGTAACGGCTTCGCCGTGATGGGTATATATGTCAATGGCAAACTTGAAGCCCAGGGCTAGGGCCACGATGACGAGTGCCATCGCCAGCAGATTTCCCCAAAGCATCTTACTTTTGAATTTGCCTATGAATTCAGTTATCGACATCGGTTGCTATTTTCCGCAAAGGTAATGTAAAAAGAGTGGAAAGCAAAAGAAAACGCTGATTTTTTAACGCAAAAGGCAGACACAGGAATTAGTCCTTGTCTGCCTTTTGTCGTGTGCTGACGAAGTGGGGAACTTACTTTCCGTGGTTCTCGTCAGAGACAGTGAGCTTCTTGCGGCCATGGGCACGACGGGAAGCCAAGACGCGGCGGCCGTTTTTTGTGGCCATACGCTCCCGGAAACCATGCTTGTTCACACGGCGACGGTTGTGAGGCTGAAATGTTCTCTTCATCTTTTATTCGTATTTATTTTATTATTGTTTTGTCTATGCTTTTTGCATCTAACTCGTTTGCTTTTTGCACATAACGCATTGCAGTCGGGTATTTTTTAATACCTCTCGAGTTGCAAAATTACACATAAAATTCGAAATGACAAAGAATTATGTGATTTTTCAGTGTTTTTTTCTGATTTCTTAGTAACTTTGCACCCGCTTACCACACATAACAATATGGTTAACACGACAATAATATACTTAAGAATATAATTAAGCTTTTATATTACAATGATTAATTCACAGGAAATCAAGAAGGGTACCTGCATCCGTATGGACGGCGGCATCTGGAAGTGCATTTGGTTTGAGCATCGCAAACCCGGTAAGGGCAACACTGTCATGAACACCAAGCTGAAGAATGTAGCCGACGGCCGTGTGCTGGATCGTACATTTCAGGTAGGTTTCAAGCTCGACGACGTCCGCGTGGAGCATCGTCCTTGTCAGTATCTTTACCAAGACCCAACGGGCTACATCTTCATGAACCAGGAGACTTTCGAGCAGTTCCCCATCAACCGTGACCTCATCACTGGTGGTGAGTTCATGAAGGAAGGCGACATCGTTGACGTTCAGATCTCTGCTGATGACGGCGCTATCCTCTCTGCCGAGATGCCTCCAAAGACTAATCTCGAGGTTACTCACTCTGAGCCGGGTGTGAAGGGAAACACAGCTACCAACGCTACTAAGCCCGCAACATTGGAGACAGGTGCTGAGATCCGCGTGCCCCTCTTCATCAACGAGGGCGACGTCATCACGGTCAACACCGAGGATGGCAGCTATGTAGGCCGCGTGACAGAGAAGAAATAATTATCGCTACGCAGCATATTGGAACCGTCCGCAGCCACAGACATGATGTGATTGCGGGCGTTTTTCTATTATTATCGGCAAGATGAGATACAGTATTATCGTTCCGGTTTATAATCGTCCCGATGAGGTTGACGAACTCTTAGCCAGCCTCACCCGGCAAAACTTTAAAGACTTTGAGGTCATCATTGTGGAGGATGGCTCGGCAGTGCCCTGCAAAGAGGTGTGTGACAAATATAACAGCCGGTTGGCTATCCGTTATTTCATGAAGCCGAACAGCGGCCCGGGACAGAGCCGTAACTATGGTGTGGAGCGTGCTACAGGCGACTATGTGCTTATCCTTGACTCGGATGTCGTTGTGCCCCAAAGTTATCTTCAGGCTGTGGACGAAGAGTTGAAGCGAGAGCCTTGTGAGGCTTTCGGCGGACCGGATCGTGCTGAGGACTCGTTCACGCCAACACAGAAAGCCATCTCTTATTCTATGACGAGCTTCTTCACAACGGGTGGTATCCGTGGCGGCAAGAAGAAACTCGATAAGTTTTATCCGCGTTCGTTCAATATGGGTGTGCGGCGCGATGTCTATAACAGGCTCGGCGGATTTTCGAGGATGCGGTTTGGCGAGGACATCGACTTCTCAATTCGTATCATCAAAGCCGGATGCCGTTGTCGTTTTTTCCCTGGAGCCTGGGTTTATCACAAGCGCCGCACAGACTTCCGGAAGTTCTGGCGGCAAGTGTTCAACAGTGGCATCGCACGCATCAATCTTTATAAAAAATACCCCGAGAGCCTGAAGCCCGTCCACCTGTTGCCAATGGTGTTCACTGTGGGGGTATTCTTCCTTCTCGCTGTTTTCATTGCCGGACCTGTCTTCGGGCATACCGTGTTTCAAACCTGCGACCCACCCGTCGGCGGCTTAATCAGTCTTATCGCGCTGTTGCCTCTGTTGCTTTATTCACTGCTCATCTTTATCGATTCTGGCATCCAGAACCACAGTATGCGTATCGGCCTGCTCTCCGTCTGCGCAGCCTTCATCCAGCTCATGGGTTACGGCTGCGGATTCATCAAAGCATGGTGGCAGCGGTGCGTACTGGGCAAGGGCGAGTTTGAGGCCTACAAAAAGAACTTCTACAAATAAAGAAGTATCACAGCTTATCGATATCTACAGCCACGCCAACCATCACATTGATTCCATCAGTGAGAGGCGCGTTGAGATAATAATACTTCGGCTTATAGTTGAAGATATTGTCGAACGTGACGTTAAGCCT
>CALJCU010000158.1 GCA_938023885.1 uncultured Prevotella sp.
GGTCACGATGGTTATGATCGTAGGTCTCGTTATCTCCATTCTGAGTTTCTATATACTCATGCTCAGCATCTATCTGCTTGTACAGAAGAACTCGTCGAAGTTGGAGAACTTATTGCTCATCGGCTACAGTCCGCGACAGGTGGCGGAGCCTTATCAGTTGCTTACCATCTCCCTGAACCTGGGGGTACTCACCATCGCACTCATCGCCATCATCTTTATCCGGGCTTATTACATGGGCATCATCTCGACACTCTTCCCGAACCTTGACAGTGGTACGATACTGCCGGCCGTTGCATTAGGCATCGGATTGTTCCTGTTGGTGAGCATCTGTAACATTATCGCCATCCATCGCAAGATAACCTCTATCTGGCAAAGAAAAGAATAATGCAAAAGAAAAGAATAAGCAACGCTTACGGTCAGAAGCCGTCGCAGCGTTTTGACAGTTATACCATTGAAAAGCCTGCAAAGCTCCTCGACTGGCTGCTGTCGCATCTTCAGGAGAGCCGTACAAAGATAAAGTCGACACTCTCCGGTCATGGCATCAAGGTTAACAACAAGATCGTGACTCAGTTCGATTACCCCTTGCAGGCAGGTATGAGGATATCTGTGAGCAAGTCGAAGCAGAACATGGAGTTCAAGAACCGCTACGTACATATCGTCTACGAGGACCGTTATCTATTGATCGTGGACAAGAAGCCGGGAATCCTCTCCATGGCGGCAGGTCACAGCACGCTCAACGTCAAGACCGTGCTCGATGACTATCTGAAACAGACACGGCAGCACTGTACGGCACATATCGTCCACCGCCTCGACCGCGATACAAGTGGGCTGATGGTCTATGCCAAGGACAAGGAGACGGAGCTTGTTTTTGAGTCCGACTGGCATAATATTGTCTTCGACCGCCGTTATGTGGCAGTGCTCTCAGGTGTCATGGAACAGGATGAGGGAACTGTGGAGAGTTGGCTTAAAGACAACAAGGCTTATTTCACCTACAGTTCGTCTTACGACAATGGGGGTAAGTATGCCCTCACGCATTATCGTGTCTTAGCCCGTACGGATGCGCACTCATTAGTCGAGTTCAAACTGAAGACGGGTCGGAAGAATCAAATCCGCGTACATGCGATAGAATTAGGTCATCCTGTGTGTGGCGATGTCAAATATGGAAACGGCGACAACCCCATAGACCGACTCTGTCTTCATGCCTACCGTCTCTGTCTCTATCATCCCGTTACCCACAAGCCAATGGAGTTTGAGACAGAGATTCCGCGTTCATTTACATCTCTGTTCAACGAATGGAGTTCGCCCAATGGTGCCGGCCTGTTCCATGATGATGCACGAAGTAACCGTTAACAACCAATGCCTGTCACCCAACATGACTGACTACATTATCGCCCTGCTCGTCATCATCGTCGCCATCTTCATCATCAAGAAGGTGGCGACATGCCTCCTCAAGACTATCGTAGCCATTATTGCTTTAGCTGTCTTGATTTACATCTTCTCAAAGACGGGATTATTATCATTGTAAAAGATTTCCTGTCTTCTCTTCGCTATTTAATACAAAAAGCCTTATCTTTGCGATATAAATCATTAATATCCCGATTATGAATCACCAAAAGAAATTTCTATTGTCAGAACAGGACTTACCCACACAGTGGTATAACATACAGGCTGAGATGCCTAACAAGACGTTGCCTCTCTTGAATCCAAAGACACACGAACCCATAAAGGCGGAGGATCTCGCCCGTATCTTCAGCCTCGAATGCTCAAAGCAGGAACTCGACCAAACACATCCATGGATTGACATTCCTGAGGAGGTCCAGGAGAAGTACGCTTATTACCGTGCTACGCCGCTTGTCCGTGCGTACGCTTTTGAGCAGGCAATCGGTACGCGCGCTCATATCTATTTCAAGAATGAGAGTACGAACCCGCTCGGCTCGCACAAGATCAACTCCGCTCTCCCGCAGTGCTATTACTGTAAGAAGGAAGGTGACACGAATGTCACTACAGAGACGGGAGCCGGACAGTGGGGGGCAGCCCTTTCCTATGCTGCCAAGCTTTATGGATTAGAGGCCGCCGTCTATCAGGTGAAAATTACGATGCAGCAGAAGCCCTACCGTTCTTACCTCATGCGTACTTTCGGCGCTACAGTGCAGGGCTCTCCCTCGATGTCGACCCGTGCCGGTAAAGATATCATCACACGAGATCCGAACCATCCCGGTTCTTTAGGTACGGCTATTTCCGAAGCTATCGAATTGGCCACCACAACACCAGGTTGCAAATACACACTCGGTTCTGTGCTTAACCATGTAGCACTCCATCAGACAGTCATCGGTCTTGAAGCAGAGAAGCAGATGGAGATGGCAGGTGAATATCCCGACAAGGTCGTCGCATGTTTCGGGGGCGGCAGTAACTTCGGTGGCATCGCCTTCCCGTTCATGCGTCACGTCTTCGACGGTTCACACAAGAACACGGAGTTTATCGCTGCCGAACCGGAGAGCTGTCCTAAACTCACACGTGGTAAGTTCGAATACGACTTCGGCGATGAGGCTGGCTATACGCCGCTGCTTCCGATGTACACACTCGGTCACGACTTCAAGCCGGCTAATATCCATGCCGGTGGCCTTCGTTACCACGGTGCGGGTATGATCATCTCGCAGTTAGTCAAAGACGGGTACATGCACGGTGTCGATATCCCGCAGTTGGAGAGTTTCCAGGCTGGCATGCTCTTTGCCCGGACAGAAGGCATCGTACCTGCTCCGGAAAGTTGTCACGCCATCGCCGCTACGATCCGCGAGGCACAGAAAGCCAACGAGGAAGGTAAGACTCCCGTCATCCTCTTCAACCTCTCTGGTCATGGTCTCATCGATATGCCTTCATACATGAGTTATATTGATGGCGACCTGTCGAACAGCCGTGTGACAGATGCCGAGATTCAGAAAAATCTAGAGGAGGTACCACTGAAAATTGAAATAATAAATAATAAATAATATGTCAACAACTGTGATTGTCAAGGACACTTCCTTGCAAGAGGCGGAAGAGAAAGGCATGGACGAGTTTTTGAAAGTCATCACTGATGCCATCTATAAAGCTGTCGGTGGTGAGCTCACGGCAAAGACAATGGCGGAGCTCAATGCCGGCCAAATAACGCTCCTTGCCTATATCATTCTGCGTGATACCGTGATGGACGGAGGTTTTGTAGAACTCATCCACAACGGCTACGGTCCGTTCATCTATCTCAATCCTTTTGCCAAGGCTGTACGCAACTGGGGTTTGCACGATCTCTATAAGATGATCAGTGAGACCCGCCGGCTCTACGGTAAATACCATGATCGTATAGAGCGGGACTGCACGCAGGAGGAGTTTGATGCTCTCTATGAACAGTTTCCCGAATTCGACGACTACGACGACGCGTTCGTGGAGCACGAAGAGGAGATAACATCCGATGTGGCTCACTATGTGGATGAACATCTGGAAGACTTCTGCAAGATAGAAAAATAGATTTATGAACAAGACTGAGCAGGAACTGCGCCGGAGGAGCCCGGTGCAGATACGCAACAAGAAAGCATCATTTCTTTATAACTTCATTGATACGTATACCGCCGGTATCGTGCTGACGGGTACAGAAATCAAATCGATACGCATGGACAAAGCCTCGCTTGTCGACGCGTTCTGCTATATCAACAATGGTGAGATATGGGTCAAAGGCATGAACATCTCGCCTTATTTTTATGGCTCCCGTTCGAATGTGCCTTCACGCCGTGACCGTAAGCTTCTGCTTAACAAACGGGAGATCCGGCACCTTGCTGATGACACGAAGACTCCTGGTCTTACCATCGTTCCTACCCTCGTCTTCATTGATGACAAGGGACGCGCGAAGATGGACATTGCCCTTGCACGCGGTAAGAAAGAATACGACAAGCGTCAGACCCTCAAGGAGAGAGAAGACCGACGCGAGATGGATCGTGTCACGAAGCACTATAAGGTATAACAAGAGGTATTGCCGGTATCAACGTATGGGCGGACACCACGCCCACCATACCATTATCCCTCCAGTTTGAACAGTGATCCCATAGGGCAGACGAAACGGCAATAGGGACGCATGACGATAGTTGAGAGCAGAGCGAAGACTACGGCAATGGCAAAGAGTACCTTACGGAAGGTATTGAGGTTCTTGATAATCTTAGAACTCATCCGGGCCTTGAACTTAACACTCTTACCGACAATCTCCTGAAGACCGCCATAGGGACAGACATTCGTGCAATAATAGTTCTTCTTCCCGAAGAGCGGATAGATGAAAGCCACAATAAGCAATAGGATAGGGAGGAGCAATGTGATGACATTCATACCATTGGACATGTAACCTATGATGGCAGACCACGACATGAACGTGCCACACCAGAAGCCAAGAACAACGATGTTAAGAATCTGCTGACAAAGACGGTAACGACGGCTCCTGATGAACAACGGAAGGATAGCTGCCATGAGAGCGACAATGAGTCCACAGATGTTCTTTGCACTGACATCAAAGTCAGCAAAATCACTGTCTGTGCCGTATCTTTCCTCAATTCATATCCAAGTACTTTGCCGTCTCTTCGGATAGAAGCCGCAGCTACCATGAGGATACATATCAGGAGACTCAGTAATGTATAGAGT
The DNA here is from genome assembly GCA_938023885.1 of uncultured Prevotella sp. Lineage (GTDB taxonomy): Bacteria > Bacteroidota > Bacteroidia > Bacteroidales > Bacteroidaceae > Prevotella. Next base: position 4,654 of record CALJCU010000158.1, read on the forward strand.
CTGTTCTTCACTTTTTTATTCATAGTTATTGTCTTGTCTTATTCTTATTCCACAGTGTGCCGGTTCTGTTTTTTGAAAACAATCTTGTTCATGATGAAATAATATAAATAATATTAATAGCTC
>CALJCU010000159.1 GCA_938023885.1 uncultured Prevotella sp.
GAAGATCACCAAAACCATTCATGAAATGTTTACTGGTAGTGGCGACAGACGACCAGGTTTTGCCCTGGTCGGTTGACTTCCAAATTTGGGTGCCGCGAACATTACCAAGTCCTTCATTCCACATGCCCTGCATGTAGAGGGTTCCATCCAGGTTGATGACGTCCGAAGGAATGAGAGTCAGATTATTGTCGTGATTATATTTGAGCAATTGCTCAATTCTATCGCCTTTATTCAGGGGCCGTTTGACGACAATTTGGCCATTATCATCATAGGTAGCGATGGCACCAATGGGGCTCATCCAATTGCCTTGGCCAAAGCCGTTTCCGCTGAAAGAGTCGCCAAAGATAATGGCGAATTCTTTGTTCTTGTTGATGGGCACCATGATGCCAAGATCGCCAGCCATGGCTCCCACATGATCTGAGATGCCACGTCCTAGGATGTCTCCCATTTTTTTGGTGATGATTCCGGGGCTTACTTGCATGATGAGTGGGACGATTTTGGAACGGCCGAGGAGTTTGAGAATTCTGACCGCGGTGAGCTCGAGGAGCGTGCATTCCAGGATGCCATAGCTGCATTCAAGCGTAAGACTGACCGTATCCAGAGCGATGCTTATCCCGTCATCAAGGATGTCTATGAGAACCAAGGCAACATCTACCAGTATATTCTCATTCCTATCACCGACGGCCGCCATGTCGTTCAGCTCCGTGTCAACCTCAAGGAGGCTTACGAGACGGAGGCCAAGAATATCGTCAAAGAGTTTGAGAAGTTCGTCGTGCTTCATATCATTGACGACGACTGGAAAGAGAACCTCCGTCAGCTCGATGAGCTTCGCCACTCCGTACAGAACGCTTCTTATGAGCAGAAAGACCCGCTGCTCGTATTCAAGCTCGAAAGTGCCAAGCTGTGGGATTCGATGATCGACGACATGAACAACCGCATCGCTTCATTCCTCATGCGCGGTCAGATCCCAGTGCAGCAGCAGCCCGTGCAGGAGGCTGCTCCCGAAGAGCATCAGCAGCGGTACAATGAGCAGAAAGCCAACCTCAACGAGATAGAGGAGGCACGGCGCCGCGCTGCTATGCAGGACACGCGTGAGGGTGCTAAGCCCCAGCGCCGCATGCCTATCGTCCGCGAGAAGATGCCCAGGCCCAACGATCCGTGTCCATGCGGAAGTGGCAAGAAGTTCAAGAACTGCCACGGCAAAGGACTTAGATAATGATAGAAAAACACATCGTATTGGAAGACATTGACCCCGTAACATTCTACGGAGTCAACAACGGACACTTGCAGATAATCAAGTCGTTGTACCCGAAGACACGTATCGTGGCAAGGGGCAACGTGTTGCGGGTACTCGGTGACGAAGAGGACATGGCGAAGATCGAAAAGGAGATCGAGACCATGCGCAAGCATATCCTCAAATACAATACCCTCTCAGAGGAGGATATACTCGACATCGCCAGAGGTCATAAAACGAAAGCCGATGCCACGAGAGACATCCTCGTCTACAGTGTCTCGGGACGACCCATCAAAGCCCGCTCGGAGAACCAGCAAAAACTCATCGACGCTTTTGAAAAGACGGACATGATGTTCGCTGTGGGACCTGCGGGGACAGGTAAAACCTATCTCAGCATCGCCCTTGCCGTGAGAGCGCTCAAGGACAAAGACATCAAGAAGATTATCCTCAGCCGTCCCGCCGTGGAAGCCGGTGAGAAGCTCGGATTCCTTCCCGGTGACATGAAAGATAAAATTGACCCCTATCTGCAGCCGTTGTACGATGCACTGGAGGATATGATCCCCGCCGTGAGATTACAGGATATGATAGATAAACACGTCATTCAGATTGCTCCCCTGGCGTTCATGCGCGGCCGTACACTCTCTGATGCCGTCGTCATCCTCGACGAGGCGCAGAACACGACCCCGGCGCAGATCCGGATGTTCCTCACACGCATGGGATGGAACACAAAAATGATTATCACCGGTGACATGACGCAGGTAGATTTGCCCCAGCAGCAGAAGAGCGGACTGCATGAGGCACTGGAGATCCTGCATAATGTAGAGGGGATCGCCGTCGTCAATCTCAATCAGAAAGATATCGTCCGACACAAGCTCGTGACGAGAATCGTGAACGCATACGATGCATACGACAAGAAAACAGCTTCGCTAAAAACAAATAATAAGCAAAATGAAAGCATTAACAAGGACTGATTTCCATTTCGATGGACAGAAGAGTGTTTACCATGGTAAAGTTCGTGACGTATACAACATCAACGATGACCTCATTGTGATGGTGGCTACAGACCGCATCTCCGCTTTTGATGCGGTGCTCCCGAAAGGCATTCCCTTCAAAGGCCAAGTGCTCAACCAGATAGCCTCTAAGTTTCTTGATCTCACCAGCGACATTTGCCCCAACTGGAAACTCGCTACTCCCGATCCTATGGTCACCATCGGCCGAAAGTGTGAGGGTTTCCGCGTTGAGATGATCATCCGCGGAATCCTTACGGGATCAGCATGGCGCGAGTATAAGAACGGCAGCCGTGAGCTCTGTGGCGTGAAGCTACCCGAGGGCATGCGCGAGAACGAGCGCTTCCCCGAGCCTATCATCACTCCGACAACAAAAGCCGATGAGGGTCACGATATGAACATCTCCAAGGAGGAGATCATCAGGCAGGGTATCGTCCCTGCTGAGGATTACGCTGTCATCGAAGACTGGACGCGCAAGCTCTTCGCACGCGGTCAGGAGATTGCTGCCAGGCACGGTCTCATCCTTGTCGATACCAAATATGAGTTCGGCAGGCGCAACGGCAAGCTCTATCTCATCGACGAGATCCATACGCCTGACTCCAGCCGTTACTTCTATGCTGACGGCTACGAGGATCGTCTCGCCAAGGGCGAGCCGCAAAAGCAGCTCTCGAAAGAGTTCGTGCGTCAGTGGCTCATCGAGCACAACTTCATGAACCAGCCGGGTCAGACAATGCCGGAGATCACCGACAAGTATGCGGAGAGCGTCTCTGACCGTTACATCGAGCTCTATGAGCACATCACCGGTGAGAAGTTTGATAAGGCTGTTGAGGAAAGTGACATCGCCGCACGTATCGAGCACAACGTCAAGAGCTGGCTCGCTGACTACAAGAAACAATCGCAAGGTTATTCATGTACGACCAGGAGAAGATAAAACCTTACAGCAAACAAGGTGACAAGGGACGACTTGTGGAGAAGATGTTCGATAACATCGCCCCTACTTACGATGCCCTTAACCATCGCCTGTCTTGGGACATAGACAAAGGATGGCGCAAGAAAGCAATAGGCTTTCTTGCGCCTTACCATCCTCAGTCGATTCTTGATATCGCCACCGGCACTGGTGACTTCGCCATCCTCGCCTCGCAGATGCTCCATCCCGAGAAAC
>CALJCU010000160.1 GCA_938023885.1 uncultured Prevotella sp.
CAAACGGGTGTGTGGGCGTGAAGGGGACTTCCTACCCGGGCTTCTACGCCTTGATGGCTGCCCGATCCGGGCATCCTGCAATAAAGGCCGCATCGCCCCAGGCCCCCGTTAACGATTGGTTCATGGGCGATGACATTCACCACAACGGTGCTTTGATGCTCATGGACAGTTACAGTTTCGGGGCATCTTTCTTCAGAATGCGCACGGGTCCATCTTCTAGAGCTCTTCCTCCCCTGGCTCAGGTCGACACCACGGTGAATGTGTTTTATCATCGTCCCATCACTGATATTCTGAAGCCGGTATTGGAGAAAGGTTCCTTGTGGACTGATATTGTCAATCATCCCAATTATGATGGTTATTGGCAGTCGCATTGCTCTACACATAAGCTAAAAGGGATTAAGCCGGCTGTGATGATTGTAGGTGGTCTCTACGACGCAGAGGACAACTTTGGTGCATGGAACACCTGGAGACAGATCAAGCGCCGCTCATCCAGAACTCCGCTTTTCCTCGTCGAAGCCCCATGGTATCACCACGCTTGGGGTAACGGCAACTATCAGCATCTTGATGGTGCCTGGTTTGGCAAAGGAACGGCAGCCTATTTTATCAACCAAATAGAGTACCCGTTCTTTGCCTATTATCTGGAAAATAAAGGGGAAAGACCCTCTCCGGTGACCGTGCTTCCGTCGGCCGAGACACGTGAGGAGGTGATGAAAGACCGCAATGTTGTAAGTCAATGGCTACATCTCAACAGCTGGCCCCCCAGGGGAGTGCATCACAGGCGAATAGAACTCGAGGGAGGAACTGTAATGTCTGACCCACAAAATCCCGTACCCTATTATAACAATATAAGGAGCCGCCATCGCGATCGCTCCTATATGGCTGCGGACCAGCGATTTGCAACACAACGCAAGGATGTGCTTACATTTGTCTGGCCGGCAATACAAGACACGCTCCACCTCATGGGACCCGTCAAAGTGAGACTTACGCTCAACACCTCTGCCACTGACCTTGATGTCATCGTAAAGCTCATCGATGTCCGGCCTGATGGCTATGAGATGCTTGTCCGTGGAGATGTGATGCCCGCTCGCTTCCGACACTCTTTCTTAAAACCGGAACCAATAATTCCAGGTAAAAACTTCTCGCTCTCTTTTTCTATGCCCGACATTGCGCATGTGCTGCTGCCAGGCCACAGATTGAGCGTTCAGATACAATACAGTTGCTTCCCGCTTGTTGCCGTCAATCCACAGACTTTCTTAACGAATCCCTACAAGGCAGCCCACACCGATTATCAGAAGGCACGCGTCACGCTGCAGGGGAACGGAGAGTCGTGGGTAGAGCTCACGACTTGGCAATAAGACTTCTATCCTATCTTATCCGATGGATAGCAGCCGATACGGAATCAAGTCAGGAAGGAAGATCTCAAAATCGATGTTGGACTCTGCGGGGATCGACTTCTGTGGATTGCCCCATTCTGAGATAAGCACACACTGAGGGTATCCCTCCTTATTGCGCAGATTAATATCCTTCCGCTCTTTGGCGGAAATGGTGTCACTCCGGATGTAATAGTCAGCGTATTGCCCGTTAGGGTCTCCGTTATCACTTTCCTGAGACCAACGGCACCTTGAAACCTGTCGATTGAATATAATCGGGTTTAGAAATGATGCCTGTCAGGTTTTGTTTATTCTGTTTGCTTGTCAGTTATGCTGAAAGATTTCTTTATTGTCGGCGCGGGAAGCTTCTTAGGAGGCGGCGCAAGGTTTGTGGTTTCGAAAGTGGTGCAGACGTGGACGACGCTGCCTTTCCCGCTGGGTACGTTTGTGGTGAACGTGCTGGGCTGTTTGCTTATCGGCTTCTTCTCGGGGCTGAACCATGGCGGAGACTGGATGTCTCCATCAACAAGGCTTATTCTAACCACGGACTTCTGTGGTGGCTTTACAACCTTTTCCACCTTTATCAGTGAAGGTACGGCGCTGGCAGGAGACCATAACTTTGGGTGGTTGGCCTTGTATACCTTTGGCAGCCTGGTCGTGGGCTTTGTGTGTGTGCTGGCTGGGCACAGTGTGGCGCGGGCGTTGTAATCATGTAAAAAGCCACCCTTCAGAGGTTTTCGGCCTGCTGAAGGATGGCTGTGAATGTGGGTACAGATGCAGCTTGCGCTGATGAACTGGCATCTTAATATC
>CALJCU010000161.1 GCA_938023885.1 uncultured Prevotella sp.
CAGAGATAAATTTGATAAGCACAAGCCGCGCTTTCTCCTCTGCCGTCAGGCCATCGTCATCATCATTGATACCAACGGTATCAATGGCTTTGTCGACACTCTCACTGTCACTGTGTCGAAAATAATCGAGGATATCCCGCATCTCGTCCTGGTCGATGACATCCTCGTCATTGAGGTAATAGTCGATGTTTACCTTCGTACCACTGTTGACTATCGACTCTATATCATCGAGAAGATCGTCAAAGTCGAGATTCTGCGTCTCTGCGATATCTTCCAACGGGATACGCCGATCAATCATCTCAATGATCTTCAGCTTACGTTTCGACTTGTTTGGCAGTGTGATGACACGCATGATATCCGAGCGCTCGACCTCGTTCTCCTCACAATATTTCTTGATGAAGTCGATGAACGGCCTGCCAAACTTATGCGCCTTACCCTGGCCCACGCCTTGGATATGCGTAAGTTCTTCCATTGTCTGGGGGAACGAGGTAGCCATCTGCGTAAGCGAGACATCCTGGAAGACGACATAAGGAGGCAAATTATATTTCTTCGCCACATCATGGCGCAAGCCTTTGAGCTGCTGATAGAGACCCGTATCAAGTGCAGACGTACCTCCTTCGCCGCTCTCTTCACTGTCCACAAACTCACGGTCGGGCACGACCATGAAAGGACGCGGCTCCTTGATCCATTCCCTGCCCGAGGCCGTAATCTTCAGCAGTCCATAGTTCTCTATATCTTTCCGGATGAATCCCGCAATCATTCCCTGACGGATGACCGGGTTCCAGACAGAGGATGCCTCCTCGTTGATCTCTTTACCATTGCCGAACTCGGGCAACTTATCATTGCCGTCACTCACGATATGGTCGGTAGCGCGTCCCCGCACAAAGTCGATGACATAGTTCTGCTCATACTTGCCTTTCAGGGCAATGATTGCTTCCAGGACACACTCCAGGGCATCCGCAGCCTCCACATATTTCTTAGGATGCTTACAGTTATCGCAGTTGCCACAGTTATCCTTCGGATAAGGCTCACCGAAATAGTTGAGCAGCACCTTCCGCCTGCACACGGCTGTCTCGGCATAAGCCTTCGTCTCCTCCAGGAGCTGACGGCCGATCTCTTTCTCCGTCTCACTCTTAGAATCCATGAACTTGCTGAGTTTCTTCAAGTCCTTCGGCGAATAGAAGGCGATGCATATACCCTCCCCTCCATCACGGCCGGCACGGCCGGTCTCTTGATAGTAACCTTCCAGGCTCTTAGGGATATCATAATGGATGACAAAGCGCACATCAGGTTTGTCGATACCCATGCCAAAAGCAATCGTTGCGACGATGATGTCGATGTTCTCCTTCAAAAAATCGTCTTGCGTCTTTGCACGCACTTCATTGTCGAGGCCCGCGTGGTAAGGGGCAGCACGGAAGCCATTGAGACACAGTTTCTTCGCCAGTTCCTCCACTTTCCTGCGCGAGAGGCAATAGATGATACCGCTCTTTCCCGGATGCTGCCTGATAAACTTGATGATCTGGCTGTCCGTATCCTCGTCGCTCACCTTCTGCCGTACCTCATAATAAAGGTTCGGACGATTGAAAGAGCTTTTGAACTCGGCA